>CAYWRB010000212.1:1523-5427 GCA_964460025.1 uncultured Hungatella sp. | reverse complement strand
CCGGGTAGTAGTTACGAGAGTGCTGTATAGTGCGTCAGATATTAGCAGGAGATTAATTTAGAAGACACATCTGACGGAAAGCATTTTTAAATACTCTTCGGTGCATCCGGAAAAAATGGTAATAGAGAAAAGGATGAAGGAGCTGCGTAAATCATGGATGCCATATTACTTGCGGCAGGAAACAGTGTCCGGTTCGGAGGAAATAAGCTGCTTTATCTGATAAACGGAAAACCTGTCTACCGTCATGTGTTGGAAAAATTGTATGAAGGAAAGAAGAGGCAGCTGCTGGACCAGGTCATTGTAGTGACTCAGTATGATGAGATTTTTTCCGACATAGATACAAATTTTCCAGGCCTTGAGGCGGTGCGTAATCCGGCCCCTGAAAAGGGGATATCCGGTTCCATCCGTCTTGGTCTGGAGCGGCTCAGACAGCTTTCCCCGGACTCTCGGGGATGTCTGTTTGCAGTAGCGGACCAGCCGGGGCTTACCCTGGAATCCGTGGACCGGCTGAGCCGGTTCTGGCAGCAGAATAACCATGGGATAGCTGCTGCCAGCCATAACGGAGAAAGCAGGAATCCGGTTATTTTTTCCTCGCGGTATTACGAGGAATTGGAGGCACTGGAAGGGGACCGGGGCGGAAAAAGGGTCCTTTGCAGACATATGGATGATGTAGGGTTGTGCGAGATTCCGGCGGGGGAACTGGAGGATATGGATATGCCGGAGGATGTGGGCCGGATTATGGAATCTGATTTTCCGTTTTTGAAGGGGCAGGGCCATGTGATTTCCATTGTAGGTGCAGGCGGCAAAACCACTCTTATGTTTACACTGGCCGGGTGGTATGCCAATCGGGGAAGGAAGGTGGTGGTTACTACCACCACACATATAAAAAGGCCCTCCTCTTATCCTGTTGCGGATAATATAGAGGAACTGAGGAAATTGCTTAAACATAATTTTATGGTCATAGCCGGTACCGATGCACCGGATGGCAAGCTGATATGGCCCCGGAATGCAGATATGGCAGACTTGCGGGAGATTGCGGATGTCCTGCTGATTGAAGCGGACGGAGCGAAGCATTTCCCCTGTAAGGTGCCTTACTAGTCAGAACCGGTTATCCCGGAAGAAAGTGACATTGTTCTGGGGGTTATGGGTATGGATGCTCTGGGGGGGATACTGGAAGAGGTCTGCTTCCGCAAGGAAAAAGTTATGGAACTGTTGAGAACAGGTTCCAGGCATGTCATGACCAAAGAGGATTTGGCGGAAATCCTGGCATCGGAACAGGGCACCAGAAAAGGCGTGGATAGCAGAGATTACTATGTGATTCTGAATAAATGCGATGACAGGGAGCGGACAGGACAGGCGGAAGACATACGGCGTATCTTGAAGGAAAAAGGGATAACCTCCGTAACAACCAGTTTGCAGGGAACGGGCGCTAGAAAATAAACCTGCCCTGAATCTGTAGTGAATCAGGAGATATGGCGGCTGTACCTGCATCTTGAAAGGAGAGTAAAAATGTCTGAAAAAATTGTTTTTTGCAAAGGCGGCGGATGTACTGCCAAGCTGGGGGCGGGGGTATTGTCACACGTGCTGGAGCGGCTTCCCAAAGGCCCCAGAGATGAGAAGCTTCTAATCGGATACGAAAGCAAGGACGATGCGGCGGTTTATCAGATTTCGGAAGACTTGGCAATCGTACAGACATTGGATTTTTTTCCTCCTATGGTAGACGACCCCTATTTGTTTGGAAAAATAGCTGCGGCCAATGCCCTGAGTGATGTTTATGCCATGGGCGGAGAGGTGAAAACCGCATTGAATATTGTCTGTTTTCCAGAGAATATGGATTTGAACATCCTTGGAGAAATCATGCGGGGAGGCTGTGAGAAGGTTATGGAAGCAGAGGGAACCCTGGCAGGCGGACACTCTATTGCAGATGACGGCGTCAAATACGGCTTGTCGGTCACAGGGGTGGTTCATCCCAGGAAGATATATCCCAACAATCAGGGTCGGCCGGGAGACCTTCTGATTCTGACGAAAAAACTTGGGGTTGGGATTATCTGTACTGCAAACCGGATTGGGGAAGCGTCGCCGGAAGCCATGGAAGAGGCGGCAGCGTCCATGACCATACTAAATAAAAATGCTTCCCGGATTTGCAGAAACTATGAGATACACGCATGCACCGATGTGACCGGTTTCGGATTTCTTGGACATCTTCATGAAATGCTGGACGGAAGGCACTCTTGTATCGTGTATGGAGCCCAGATTCCGGTGATGGGAGAGGCTCTTCACTATGCGGATGAATTTTTCCTGACTGCTGCCGGTCAGAAGAACCGAAATCATGTGGCCGAACATGTGAAATTTCAGCAGGTGCCATTTGCCATGGAGGAGGTTCTGTTTGACCCCCAGACTTCGGGAGGGCTTTTGATAGCTGCAGCCAGAGAACAGGCCGGGGAGCTTTTGGCGCAGCTTAAGGAGGAAGGGCTTCCGGCCGCCATAGTAGGAGAGATAATTCCCAGAGAACAGGTTGAAATCCGCGTAGATGGAGCAAGATAATGAGAAAAAAGGAATGGAAGCTGATTATAACATTTCCGACTACAGAGGATGCCATGGCTATGGAGCAGGTCTGTAAAAAAAGGCAGATAGAAGGACGGCTGATTCCGGTTCCTCGTTCCATCTCAGCCGGGTGCGGGCTGGCATGGTGCGCCGGACCGGAAAACAGAAGTGTTCTTTTGGATGTGATGGAACATGAAGGAATTAGAAAAGAA
The DNA here is from genome assembly GCA_964460025.1 of uncultured Hungatella sp. GTDB lineage: Bacteria > Bacillota > Clostridia > Lachnospirales > Lachnospiraceae > UBA3402. The sequence goes on along the minus strand of CAYWRB010000212.1, from coordinate 2,671 downwards.
GCCATACAGGAATGCGAGGTCTGAATCATGATTTATTTGGACAATGCGGCTACGGCTATGAGACGGCCGGACTGTGTGAGGGAGGCAGTGGCAGAAGCCATGTGTTCCCTGGGAAATGCCGGCAGAGGCGCCCATGGAGCCACCCTTGACGCATCCCGGCTTATATTTGATACCAGAAAAAAGCTGGCAGAATTTTTTCATGGGGAAGGTCCGGGACAGATTGTATTTACCATGAATTCCACGGAAAGTTTAAATATTGCCATAAAAGGCATATTGAATCCGGGAGACCATGTGATAACCACGGTGTTGGAGCATAACTCCGTGCTGCGTCCCCTGTATGAGATGGAAGCAAAAGGCGTGGAATTGACGTTTCTTTCCTGTGATGAAAAAGGCAGGATTGATACTCAGGACTTTGCCAGGGCTATAAGAAAGAATACCAGAGCCATAATCTGCACCCATGGTTCCAATTTAACGGGAAATCTTGTTGATATCAAGGCCGTAGGAGAGATTGCCGGCCGCCATAACCTGCTGTTTTGCGTGGATGCTTCCCAGACAGCAGGAGTCTTTCCCATCGACGTACAGGAATGGGGAATCCATATTCTTTGTTTTACCGGACATAAAAGCCTTCTGGGCCCTCAGGGTACGGGCGGAATGTATGTGAAGAAAGGAATAAACGTGCGCCCGTTGAAAACCGGAGGAAGCGGTATCCTGACTTATGAAAAAAAACATCCGTCACAGATGCCCACAGCCCTTGAGGCCGGAACTCTCAACGGCCACGGAATTGCAGGGCTTCATGCGGCCATTTCCTACCTGCAGGCTACGGGAATCGATGTCATAAGACAGCGGGAGCTTGCTTTGATGCGCCGCTTTTATGACGGTGTGAAGCGTGTTCCGGGAATAAAGATATACGGCGATTTTGATGTGGAACTTCGCTGTCCTATTGTCTCTGTCAATCTGGCGGATTATGATTCCTCCCAGGTCAGCGACCAGCTGTTTGTGGAGTATGGCATAGCCACTCGCCCGGGCGCCCACTGTGCTCCTTTGATGCACCGGGCTTTGGGAACCGTAGAGCAGGGAGCGGTCCGTTTCAGTTTTTCCCATTACAACACGGAAGAAGAAATCGATAGGGCGATTCAGGCGGTGAGAGA
>CAYWRB010000212.1:0-1423 GCA_964460025.1 uncultured Hungatella sp. | reverse complement strand
GCTAAAAAAGCAGTTGGGGAATTTAAAGAGGACGGTATATTAACCGTTCTGGTGGATAACGAAATCGCTGTACAGAACCTGAAGAAATTTGCGGTTCAAAAGGGCCTTGTTGCTTCCGGTGAGAAGAAATCGGTAGGAGAATATGAGGTTACCATTCAAGTGTCCTCCCAGGCAGCTGCTCAGACACCGGCACCGGCTTTTGAAAAGCAGTCAGAGCCGGAGGAGGAAACCTGCAGCCCGGACTCCCGAAGAAAAGGAATGGTAGTGGTCCTCTCTGCCAATATGATGGGGAACGGAGACGCAAAGCTTGGAAAAGCCTTGATGAAAGCTTTCATCTTCGCCCTAACGAAACAGGATATCCTTCCGGAAACCGTAGTCTGCTATAATTCAGGAGCATACTTAACCTGCCAGGGTTCCGATTCTCTGGAAGATTTTAAGGCTCTGGAAGCAGAGGGCGTAACCATCGTAACCTGCGGGACCTGCCTTGATTTCTATGGAATCAAGGAAAGGCTGGAAGTGGGAACGGTTACCAATATGTATGAGATTGTAGAGATTATGGAGCATGCAGCATCGATTATACGTCCGTAAGATTCATCCGGAAGGAGTTCTTCCTAAGAGATAATCACGCATAAAGTTTACAGGAGAAGCCATGACGATTAAATTTAGAAAGTTTACGGAGTTTCCGAGAGGAACATTATATGATATTTTACAGGATGCCTATTCTTTTGATTCCAGAAATAAGAAAATATGGGATAAGAACTGGCATGAATCGGATGATTTTTTCTATGACAACCCTAGGATAGCAGATAATTACGGATTCGTAACATGTGTCAATGATATTCCGATTGGTTTTGTCACTTGGGACCCGCGTCATATGCCAGAATATGTGGAAATAGGCCATAATGGGATTAGAGAACAATATAAAAGAAAAGGCTATGGACATATGCAATTAGAGGAAGCAATTCGCAGGATTAAAGAGTACAAAGGTCTCCAAAGAATAATAGTATGTACAAATAGCAATTTCGCCGCACCCAGGAATTATGAAAGTGTTGGATTTAAACTATATGATAGAAAAAGGAATGATACGGAAAGCGCATATACCGGAGATTACTTGTATTATGAGATAATACTATAGCTTAGCAACGATTCAGCCTTTGGCTTCATAGTTACGGCATCCGCCCAATTTAAAGTTTGGCTCTGCAGCAGGTGTAAAGTCCTAAGCTGAACCGTTACTTAGTTTCCTCTTGATAAAGTGTCCGGAATTTCTTATAATCTTGAATAGTAAATATGTTTTCTGAAAGATTTCAGAATATGTGCCGCCAGGCGGCGGAATGGAGGAGTCGATGTTTGGAAACAATTTAAAAGTGATGATTATTCTCATGGGATGTATTCTTATGCTTTTTACCGGTTGCGGGGCGCCATC
>CAYWRB010000211.1:0-5439 GCA_964460025.1 uncultured Hungatella sp. | reverse complement strand
CGGCCCGGGGCGGGGCGGCGCGCGGGGGGGGGGGGCGGGCGCGGGGGAGTGAGAGTGGGGTGGAGGGTGGAGTCCGCAGTGAGCGCTCACTTCCGCTGCGCTCCAGTTCGCTCACGGGCCTTTCGGCCCTATGGAAAAGGGCGAACAAGAATCTGCTTATGTGCAAGCACAACGCAGCTTCTTGTCCGTCCTTTTCCGCACTGCTCTTCGCTTACGTGGACATTATACCATAAAAAACCCTACAAGGGGAGGTTAAATGTGTTCTTTTTTGTTGCATAAATTGGATGATCATTCTATAATATACGTAGGTCTCTGAGAGGAGGGTTGGGGTATGCCGGGTGGTAATAGTCCTGATAAGGAACCAAAACAGAAACGTCCGTTTATACGGGAAAAGGTGGAAAGACCGCCGTTGACGCGCAGGCAGGTTGTGGTGCGTGTATGTATGTTTGTGTTTATTGCGGTTTTAGGCGGGGCGGCGGCGGGGATTAGCTTTGCTGTGGCCAGGCCTTTGGCGGAAAAGTATCTGGTTCAGGAGGAGACGACAGAGAGCATTCCCATTACGATTCCCAGAGATGAGGAGACACAGAGTACTCAAGATACTTCGCCTTCTCTGCCGCCGGAGACATCACCCTCGGAGTCAAGTACGGAAGAGACAGAGACTGAGGAGACGGAGAGTCAGCCGCCGGAGACGGAGCCTATTGAGGACATTCTGCAATCAGCGATAGAGGAATATCAGTATACGGTAGATGATTTAAGTTCTATGTTCAGCTCATTAAAAAATGTTGTCTCGGAAGCTGACAAAGGGATTGTTATTGTCCATTCGGTGAAACGGGAGGTAGACTGGTTTGACAATCCGGTGGAGGTATCCGGTCTGTATGCCGGAGTTATTATTGCAGCTACCAGCCGGGAATTTCTGATCCTTACACCGGACAGTGCGGTGGAGCATGCGGATTCCATTAAGGTTACCTTTCATGACAATACGGAAGCAGACGGTACCATCAAACAGATCGATACGGTATCCGGCATGGCGGTTGTCAGTGTGGATATTTTCGCATTGGATGAGAGTACCAGAGATAATGTGGTAACTTTGCAGCTGGGGAATTCTTATGGTGTCCGGCAGGGAGACCTGGTAGCGGCCATTGGAGCTCCGTCAGGGAATGTCCATTCCAGTACCTATGGAGTTATTTCTTATGTGCTGCGCAATGTCCAGGTGGCGGACAATACTACCAGGCTGCTGTTCGCTGATATCAAAGGCAATGCGGGAGCCGGGACCTTCTTGATCAATGTTTCAGGGGAGGTCATCGGCTGGGTGACGGATGATTACGCTAATGAGCAGAGCACCAATATGACTACGGTCATGGCGATATCTGATTATAAGATAAATCTGGAGAAGATGTCCAACGGAGTTCCCATTCCATATCTGGGGGTCAGAGGGCAGGAGGTAAGTACCGCTATGAATGAGAGCGGCATTCCTTTAGGTGTTTATGTGATCGAGTGTATTTCGGACGGACCCGTTTACAATGCGGGGATACAGAACGGGGATGTTATTGTAAGGCTGGGGAATAAGACCATAACTTCTATGAAGGATTACCAAAACGGGATGGAACAGTTAAACCAGGGAGATGAGATTACGGTTGTGGTTCAGAGAAAAGGAATTGATGAATATAAAGAGTTAGAATACCAGGTGACAGTAGGAGCCAGGTAGAATATCTGCCGGTATGGTGCCGGTGCGAAATAGATATCAGGCGAGAGGGAGCAGAATATGAGATTTATTGACAGTTTGAAAGAAGGCATGAGGATATCCGAGATCTATCTGTGCAAGAGTAAGCAGATCGCACAGACAAAAGCCGGAAAGGACTATGGAAATCTGATTCTTCAGGATAAGACAGGAACCATTGATTCAAAGATTTGGGATTTAAACTCTCCTGGTATCGGAAATTTTGAGACATTGGATTACGTGCGTGTGGATGCGGAGGTAACAGTTTTCCAAGGAAATAATCAATTGAATATCCGTCGGATCCGTAAAGCGGATGCAGGGGAGTACTCGCCTGCAGATTACCTTCCCGTGTCCTCTAAAAATATTCAGGTCATGTATGAAGAGCTGATAAAATACATTCAGTCTATAAAAAATCCTTATTTAAACCGCCTGGCTGCCAGTTATTTTATAGACGATCCTCAATTTGCCAAAGCATTTCAATTTCACAGTGCTGCGAAAAGCATCCATCATGGGTTTGTGGGAGGGCTTTTGGAGCATACGTTAAGCGTGGTAAAAATGTGTGATTATTTCGCAGGATATTATCAGGACATAAACCGGGATCTGCTTTTGACAGCTGCCATGTTCCATGACATCGGAAAACTCAAGGAACTTTCGGTATTTCCCGAGAATGATTATACGGACGACGGACAGCTGGTGGGACATATTATCATTGGCACAGAGATGATAACGGAACGGATACGGACCATTCCCGGCTTTCCTGTGAAGCTGGAGAATGAATTGAAACACTGCATCTTATCCCATCATGGAGAACTGGAGTATGGTTCTCCAAAGAAACCGGCATTGCTGGAGGCGTTGGCCTTAAGCTTTGCGGATAATACGGACGCAAAGATGGAGACCATGATAGAGGTTCTTCACGGGGCAGGCGACAACCAGGGATGGCTGGGGTATAACCGGCTTCTGGAGACCAATATTCGGAAGACAACGGAAGAATAAAGAGCGGCAGAATGCCTGTAAAAAAGAGATGCTGCAAAATCCGGAGAATCCTGATTTTGCAGCATCTCTTTTAACTTAGGAGGTATCGCTAGTTTTTATATTTATGTAAAGCGTACTACTTTCTCAAGACTTATGAGAGTTGGTACGACTTGTTGTTAGACGGGTCCGGCAACGGGTGCGCGCGTTGTGCTGCCAGACCCAATTTCGTATAGTCACGGTCCGTATGGCAGCCAATCTTGCTGCAATCCCAAACCGTATCATATCTTACCGATATCATGGTTATATGATAGCAGGTAATTGTGAATAGAGTTTGTTAAATTCATAAAAGAAGTGTAAATTTATGGAAATAAATCTTAAGGAAAAGTGAAAGATGACCGTTAAAAAAAATGACATTTTTAAAGTGGTAATTGAAGACATAAGTGAAGACGGAGCCGGTATCGGAAAACTGGACGGGTATATCTGGTTTATTAAGGACACTGTCATCGGAGACCAGGTGGAGGCCAAGGCCATGAAGCTGAAAAAGTCCTATGGCTTTGCCAGACTTATAAAGGTGCTAAAGCCGTCAAGAAACCGGGTTCAGCCGGCGTGCCCGGTGGCACGCCAGTGCGGAGGCTGCCAGCTGCAGGCCATGAGCTACGAGGAGCAATTAAGATTCAAGGAGAATAAGGTGTATAATAATCTGCTTCGAATCGGTGGATTTGAAAATTTTAGAGTGGGCACAGGGACGGCAGAGGAACCGGGGAAAGTGCTGAGGGAGGAAACAGGGAAAGCGTCGGAGGAGGAATCGGCGAAAGCATCGGGAGAGGAATCGGCGAAGGGATCGGAAGTGGGTATAGATTTTCTGCCGATGATTGGGATGGACAATCCCTGGCATTACCGGAATAAGGCACAGTTTCCCTTTGGAGAGGACAGGGAAGGAAATGTGGTTACCGGATTTTATGCAGGGCACACCCATACAATTATTCCTCATGAGGATTGCCTGTTGGGAGTGAAAGAGAACGGGCAGATTCTTTCTATTATAAAAGAACATATGGAGCAATTTAAGATTCCGCCATATGATGAGCAGCAGCATAAAGGGACTGTCCGTCACGCCCTGATTCGAAAAGGTTTTCAAACCGGGGAACTGATGGTATGTATCGTAGTAAACGGAAGGAAGATTCCGGGGGCTGATGCATTGGTAGAAAGGCTTTGCAGGCTAAAAGGCATGACCAGCATTTCTCTCAGTGTCAATACGGAGAAACACAATGTGATCATGGGAAAAGAGATTATCAATCTGTATGGTCCCGGCTACATTACGGATTTTATCGGAACCGTAAAATACCGAATTTCCCCATTGTCCTTTTACCAGGTAAATCCGGTGCAGACAGAAAAACTGTATGGCACGGCTTTGGAATACGCAGGGCTTACGGGAAATGAAACCGTATGGGATCTGTACTGCGGGATTGGAACCATTTCCCTGTTTCTGGCTCAGAGGGCACGACAGGTTTATGGGGTTGAGATTATCCCGGAAGCGATCCAGGATGCCAGAGCCAATGCAAAATTAAATGACATAAAGAATGTTGAATTTTTTGTGGGAAAAGCGGAAGAGATCCTTCCGGAACAATATGAGAAGAATCAAATCCATGCCGATGTCATTGTGGTAGATCCGCCCAGAAAGGGCTGTGACAAGACATGTTTGGATACCATTGTGAAGATGAAGCCTGAACGGATCGTCTACGTCAGCTGCGATTCCGCCACATTGGCCAGGGATCTGCGGTATCTGTGCGATAGAGGGTATGAGGTGAGGAAGGTGCGGTGCTGCGATATGTTTCCGCATACGGGGCATGTGGAGACGGTTGTAATGCTTTTCCAAAAAAACTGATAGCGTAATCAACGTAAAAGTCGAGTTTGGCGAGGGAGAGGGTAAAGTACCGCTCTTGATAATATCGCCAAGAGAGCTGAAGCGTACAAGCCGAAAGAGCGGGTTACATACAAGATGATTAAGGAATATATAGAAGCGAAGTATGGCTTCAAAGTACATACCGCATATATCGCAGAGGTAAAGAGGGAGTTAGGATTGCCGATGTATGATGCTCCTAATGCGGTAGAAGAATTGAAACAGCCGAGGAAACATCCAACACCAGAAAAAGTTGAAGCAATCAAAGACGCTTTGAAGCATTTTGAAGTGGTTTAATAGGTATAGACGTATCATTAGAAATAGTGATACACTGATGATATGGGAGGCGAATATTATGATTATACCTGTAAGTGTAAAAAACCAGAGTATTGATTCTTCTGGAATCACAAGCGATTACAAAGCTGCCATAAATGAATATATTTGGAATGGTTTTGAAGCCAATGCTACAAAAGTTAGTATAGAATATATACTTAACGAAGCGTTTGGGGTTAAGGAATTAATTATAAAAGATAATGGTGATGGAATAAATTACAATGAACTAGGGGAGACATTTGGTGCCTTTCTGACATCAAAGAAGAATTTGCTGTCTTTACAAATGAAATCTAAGGCAAATAAGGGAAAAGGTAGATTCTCTTTTATTGCTTTTTCTAATAATGCAGCATGGCATACTGTTTATAAAGGCAACAATGTATATAAAGAATATGACATTACTATGTCAAGTGATAAAAAAGAAGTGATTGATTGTTCAGAACCACGGTTATCTGAGCAAAATGCAACTGGAACAGAAGTGAGATTTTTCAATATAAATACATTAACTGTGGAAAATATGAGT
>CAYWRB010000210.1:0-5447 GCA_964460025.1 uncultured Hungatella sp. | reverse complement strand
TTGGAAAAAGGAGGGAAAAGAAATGAGAAGGCACAGTGTTTTATTTATTGATGATGAGGAACTGATCCGGCAGAGTTTTCTGCAGCTGGTGGACTGGGAGGAACGTCAGTTTGACATTGCGGGGGTGTTCAAGGATGGGGAGGATGCGTGGGAGTATCTGTCCGCCCATCCGGTAGACATCATCGTGACGGATATCAATATGCCGTTTATGAACGGAATCAGCCTGCTGGAACACATACGCCGGGAAAATCTGCGGACCAGGGTCTTATTTCTGACAGGGTATGAGTACTTTGAATATGCCCACAAGGCCGTACAGCTAAAAGCCTTTGACTTCCTTTTGAAACCGGTAACCACGGAGCAGCTTTTAAGTGCCGTAGAGAGGGCTGCCCTTGACATTGAAAAAGAGGAGGCGGCGGAGGCGGCAGTGGGAAAGAGTCTGGAGCTTTCTCAGAGTGAGTTTGTCAATCAGCTTCTGTACGGACAGATTCCGAAGGAAGACATCAAAAAGGAAGCATTGGAGGTAGAGATTCCTTCTGGGGCCCAGGGCTATGTGGTGATGATGGCGGCTGTGGATGAGGTGGAGGGAAAGACCTATACGGACGGACAGGCCATAGAATTGAAACATCGTCTGCAGGATAAGATTTTAAGGAAAAAGCAGGAGATGGAAAACAGGGACGGAGGAGTTTTTCAGATTTATTTTGCAAGAAATTTAAGTCCTCATATTCAGATGATGCTGGTCACGGAGGAGAAGGATATGTTTACGCCGGATTTTATCCGGGGATTTATGGACTGTCTGCTGGAGATGGAGGGAGATGGAGAACCCTACCGGGTTACTTTGGCTGTGGGCAGAAGCCACAAACGAATCGAACATGTGCCGGAGGCCTTTAACCGGGTGCTTCATGCGGCAAGGGACCGCCATATTTTAAAGGGAAAAGGGTGGAAGGCAGTCTATGCGTCGGATTCGCCGCCGAAAAAGGAGGAGAAGGTTCAGGTGGTGCTGCCTACGGATACCTTTCTCCACCATATCCGCATGGGGATGGTGGAGGAAGTGGAGCAGGATATCAAGAATATCTACGAACCCTTCCGGCACAAGGAGTACATATCTCTGGCATCAGCCAAGATGGTTACCACGGAACTGGCTATCACGGCTTTTAAAGGAGAATTGTCCTCCAATGATGAGGCGGTCAGCTATCTGTATTATCTGAACCATATCCAGCAGCTAAACACCCTGGATGAACTGGAGGATGATATCACAAAATTTGCCGTGGGGATTGCGAAAAGGCGGAAAGAGGGAGGAAACCACAAGAAAAAGATTGCTGGGCAGGCGCTGGAGTATTTAAAGCAGAACTATATGAAGGAGGATTTAAGCCTCAATGATATTGCCGGATTTTTAAATATCAGTGTGCCTTATCTGGCCGTGCTGTTCAAACAGGAGACAAAGCAGAATTTCAGCGCCCACCTTCTTAAGGTTCGGATGGAAAAGGCCAAGGAACTTTTGAAGACAAGCTCCAAGACGGTCAGCGAGATAGCGGAAGCAGTGGGATACAGCAGTTCCCAGTATTTTGCGGTCTGTTTCAAAAAATATACGGGCATTTCGCCGGGAACATACAGAGAGGAGGGGTGAAGAGTAGCAACGCCAGACAAAAAAATACCGGAGGTTCTATAAAAATTTAAACATTTTATATAAAATATTATCTGTAAACAAGATGTTGATTTCTATAAAATAGAGTCAATGGAAGGGGGAATCATCATGAAAACCAAAACAGGTATTTCGAAAAAAGATATGATGCCTTATTTATTTCTCCTGCCGGCGGCTCTTTTTATATTGGCATTTTTGGCATATCCTCTGATGACCGTATTTTTCTACAGTGTGCAGAGTTATGATGTGACAAAGATCGCGGAGAAGGGATTTGTCGGTCTGGAAAACTTTAAGAAGCTGTTTGCAGATAAGATTTTTTACCGCTCCTTAAGCGTCTCGGTGAAATGGGTGCTGACAGAGGTTTGCTCACAGCTTGTGCTGGGTATGATACTTGCTTTACTGCTGGATGAGAAGTTTAAAGGGAGGGGAATCTACCGCTGTGTCGTATTTTTCCCATGGGCAGTATCCGGTGTCTTGACCTCAATGCTGTGGTCCCTGATTTACAATGAAAACATTGGTCTTTTAAATTCTATCTGTAAGGACCTGGGGCTGATTTCCAAAAATATGGCCTGGCTGGGCAATATGAAAACCGTATTTAAGGCCACAGCCGTGGCAGAGGTCTGGAGAGGAATTCCGTTTTTTGCCATTACCATTCTGGCAGCCCTGCAGAATATTCCGTCAGACCTTCATGAGGCCTGTGTCGTGGACGGGGCTACAACCATGCAGGAGATTTTCCTGGTAAAGATTCCGATGCTTAAGGATACGATTATTTTGACTACTCTGCTTCGTGCCGTATGGGAGTTTAACAATGTAGACCTGATCTTTACATTGACAGGCGGCGGTCCTTCTTACAGAACCACAACTCTGACCATGTATATGACCAATATGTCGGTGAAAAACGGAAATTACGGATATGGTTCCACGCTGGCAGTCATCGCATTCTTTATTCTGCTGATTTTTGCGGGAGTCTATTTAAAGCTGTCCGGCTATGGAAAGGGGGAGGCATAACATGAAGAACAATAAGGGAAAGAAAGTATTGTCAAAAGGATTGTTTGTCATAGCGCTTGTTCTGTTCCTTGCATTTATCTTGTTCCCCATTTACTGGTGCCTGGCTACCTCCTTTAAGCCTTCGGCTGAGATAACCTCAAAGGAAGTAACTTACTGGCCGGCTGCGTTTACATTCCAAAACTACATTGAGGCGTGGACCAGAAGCGGATTTAAGATTTATTTTAAGAACAGTTTGTTTATCTCCGTGTTTGGAGTCGTATTCATCGTGCTGCTTTCCGTGTTGACCGGGTATGCCCTGGACCGGTTTAAGTTTAAAGGGAAAAATGCATTTATGCTGATTCTTTTATGTACCCAGTTTATTCCGGGAGCCATGCTGATTACGCCGATTTTTATCATCTTTAAAAATTTAGGCATGTTAAACAGTTTGTTTGCATTGGTTTTGGTAAATACGACGTTTCATTTTCCTTTTAATTCCATCTTGATGAAGGGATTTGTAAGCGGAATCGATTACACCATCGAGGAGGCGGCACAGATTGACGGCTGCAGCCGTCTGGGAGCCATCTGGCATGTGCTTCTTCCGGTTCTGAAACCAGGCATTGTCACCATTGCCGCGTACGGATTTATTTCCTGTTGGAATGAGTTCCTTTTCTCTTTTATGTTTATCAGCAAGCAGAATAAGCTGACTCTTCCGGTGGGCCTTAAGAACCTGGTAGGTGAATTCAGTATTAACTACGGACAGCTGGCAGCAGGCGCGATTATCGCCGTAGTGCCCACGCTGATTCTGTTCAGCTATGTTCAGAAGAACCTGGTAGGCGGCTTAAGTTCAGGAGCAGTTAAGGGATAAGCGTCCCTTGATGATATATCATCTGCCACAGGGAAGAGAAGCCTGTGAAGCAGAGATGTGTTTATAAGAGAAAAGGAGAGAAGAACTATGAAAAAAATGAGAAAAGCGTTGGCATGCACACTGACGGCAGCTATGGCATTGTCTTTAGCGGCCTGCGGCTCCTCTGAGCAGGGCGGCGGTTCCTCTGATACCACGGCAGCGGCTGCTGCCGGAGAGACCACAAAGGCGGCCGAGACAGAAGGCGGACAGGCTCAGGCAGAAGCACCTTCCGGGGATCAGGTAACCGTTACTTTCTGGGATGAGAATGCAGGTGATGAGCGTACGGAATATTATATGCAGATTATTGAGGACTTTGAGGCGGAGAATCCGGATATTCATATTGAGTATCTTGGCCTTTCTTCCGGAGATGCTCTTTCCAAATATCAGACAGCCATTGCGGCAGGGGAGACTCCTGACGTAGGCGGACTGAACAACTCCTGGGCGGCAACGGTTATCGGGCAGGGACATTGCGTGGCTTTTGACGATATGTTTGCCGCATGGGAGGACAGCGGAAATATTGAAGAAGGTTATATGGAAATCTGCCGTACTTACAACAAAGACGGTAAGATTTATATGATGCCTACTTCCGCAAACTTTATGACCTTGTGGATCAATGATACCATGTTTGCGGATGCAGGGCTGGAGGCACCGAAGACCTGGGATGAATTTTTCGAGGATGTGGAGAAGCTGACAGATAAGGACAACGGACAGTATGGCTATACCATCCGCGGCGGTTCTGCTTCCCCGGCGGTTCTGATAGACTTTATCTATTCCTATCTTGGAACTAATGAGGTGTTTGATGCAAACGGAAAGACTACCATCAACTGTGACGAGGCGGTTGCATTTCTTGAAAGATATCTGGGCCTGTACGGCGAATATACGCCGGAAAGCGATATTACGGCTGGTTACAAGGAGATTTCCGCAAACTTTGACTCTGGCGTAAGCGCAATGTTTACTCATAATCTTGGCTCTTACGGAAGCCATGTGACTGCATTTGGCGGAACCGAAGGGTTCTCTGCCCATCCGTATCCTACGGCGGACAACGGAAAATATGTAAACTACGGCGGCGCTTTGACAGGATTATGTATGTTTGACACCTGCGAGAATCAGGAAGCAGCATGGAGATGGATTACCTATATGTGCGGACATGATGCAAACAGCTACTGGAACAAGTCCATTGGACAGCTTCCGGTAAACAAATCCTGCTATGAGGATGAGTGGATGAAGGATATGCAGCATATCCAGTGTGCCATCGAGACTACCAGCATGGATAACTGCATTACTTATACGTCTCCTTCTTACCTGCCTGAGTGGGGAACCATCAACTCTACATACATTGAGCCAGGCATCCAGTCCGTAATGTCCGGTGACATGACGGCAAAGGAATTGCTGGATATGTGGGCAGAGTATTTGAATGAGGCATATGCAAATTATATGGCCAACTAGTACTGCATTGCATTAATTCTCGAGTAAATAGCACTCGCTATCCGTACCCTCTGCACGTCTGCGAAGCTAGACGTAGGCACCACTACGCCGTCGCTTCGCAGACGCACAGATGGCACGAATATCAAGCACTATTTACTTCGAGATTAATGCAACGCAGTACTAGGGGAATAAAAAACTGAAATAAAATGTCCGGTATTGGCGGACTGGCCTGGGAATAAAAGGCGGAGCTGTGATGCCGGTATGAGAGAGGGGGCTGCTGTAAAACGTGATGGGATCGCCGTTTTGCAGCAGCCTTTTAAAAATGCATGGAAAAGGAGAATGAGAATTATGGTAGGAACCGTATACCCTTCGGAAAAGAGGACATTTACAGACCCAAAAAGCGGGGCAAAGATTACACAGTTAACCAGTCGGGGAATCAATTATCATTTTTATTTTACGGAGAATTCTTTTAATGAGGATGGGAAAACCCTT
>CAYWRB010000209.1:0-5461 GCA_964460025.1 uncultured Hungatella sp. | reverse complement strand
TCAATCAAAATCATACTCATAGTTCACACACCATAATATATTCTTCATCATTCTCATCTACAGTCTTAAATCCAACCTTCTCATACAACCGTACTGCATAATTCTCCTTCTGGACAGCCAGCGATGCTTTCCTATATCCCTGTAACCGCAAAAGTTCCAGCATCTTCTCCATCAGCTGAGTGCCGATGCCCTGCCCCCGGTATTCCTTACACAGCGATATGGCAAAAGACGGCGTGTCATCATCCACATGCCCATAATCCTTCATGATCCGAGTCCAGACCGCCCCTATAACATGACCGTTATCATCTGCCACTATGCAATTATCCGCTTTGCCAATCCCAAAATTCTCATAATAAAGCTTTAGTTCCGGCTTCTCTATTATCTCCCTTGACGGAGGCTCCGCACCCTCCGGTATGAATATGGCCTCATACAGAAAATCTTTTAACAGCTCTGTTTCTTCAGGTTTCAGTTCTCTTAATTTCACTTTTCAGGAATCCTTCCTTTTTACATGATGAGGCTTCACCTACTCTATACACTTTATCTTAATATCAACTTCTATATTATTTCTTACCATATCCGTTTCTCTATGTATTTATATCGGTTGCCTCGTTTATATAATTTATAGTACAGTAAAGTTCCTGGTTTTTCAAGTCAAAAAAGGGGGGCGTTCATCCCTCCTGTTCTCACTCATTTTTGCTGTTTTACAGCGTTGTTTGTCTTTTTCATATACTCCGGGCAAATAAAGAAAAACATGCTGGCAAATCATTTCCAGCATGTCCTGTTTTTACTTTAAAATTTTTTAATGGGGACGGGCAGGGTCTTAGTCTATCCTCTTTATCCTCGGAAATTCTCCGGCTGAGTCTTCTTTATCTCCATAAACTCCCTGTAAAACGGCATAAACGTTTCCGAATCCCGCACCACACAGCCCGTAGGTTTATGTGCCCTGATTAAGTCTCCGCATTTCCCGCAGGTCATACACACCTTTCTTGGATTGATTCTCCCCTCTTTCACAATCTGATTGGCAAAATCCGGATCTGCAAAGGCCATCCTCCCAAACAGCATTCCGTCACACAGCCCTTCCTCCACAGCCCCCGCCGTATACAAATCCGCATACTGCCTCATGTAGGTAGGTGCGGAACCATAGACCACCATCTCAGGAACCGCCTTTTTCACAGCGCCTATTCCGTGAATCATACGGTCAATCCCCACAAACGGATGCTCATCCACCACATATTTCCCCGCATCATAGGGCCTGGTCACATGAGTCGTCGCATAAGGATTCCCCATAGTCAAGTCAATGAAATCCAGGCCATACGCTTCATGCAGTTCCTTCACCAGCCTAATGGGCTCCGCAAGATCGGGAATCAGGCCGCTTCCTTCACTGACCCCGAATCCAAAGGGATAGGCATACCCGTCATAGATACCCAGCCTGGCTGTCACCATGAAGCTGCTGTCCTCGTACTGTTTGGCCTCCATAATACTGTTTTTCAAAAGCCTGGTGCGGTTCTCATAGCTTCCGCCGTAAAGTCCCGGACGGTTGTAAGCAGAGGTAAGCTCCGCCAGAAGATATCCGTGACAGGATTTTATATCAACCGCATCAAATCCGGCTTCTTTTGCCAGCTTCACTGCCTTCCCAAACTTCTCTTCCAGCTGCTTTAAATACTCATCCGTCACAATGCAGGAATCATCTGCATCCCGGTACTGTTCCAGTTCCGGATGCCGGTATGCAATCAGAGGGGCCGGCTTATTGTCAGGATTCGAATAACGGCCGCTGTGATTGGCCTGCATAATCAGATACGGCGCGAACCCGTTGGCCTTCATTCCCTCCTCTTTTATCTCCTGAAGCAATGCCTTATAGTTATCCAGATTCTCTTCTGTTAGCAAAAGCTGTGTCCTGGATGAACGTCCCTCTTGCACAATGGAAATTGCTTCAAACCAGATGACTCCGCTGCCTCCTCTGGCCATCCTTACATAACGTCTTTTGGTATATTCCGACGGTGAGCCGTCTGGAAGGGAATCCGCGCCTTCCATAGGAGCAATTCCCATGCGGTTTGGGAATGTAATGTTTCGTACTTTAAGCGGTGAGACCAATATCCTGGTATCCTCTGCAAAAGGAATGTGCAGTCCCAGCCTCTCTGCTTTCTGCTTTACTTCCTCCAGACTCCTGTAATGGAACTTCTCATGAGCCATTTTTGTCTTCCTCCCGGCTGTGTATGTGATATCTCCAACATCCTCTGTAAGTTCTTATACTTGTATGGATATCATACCATTTACCGCTTATCTTTGTCAAATTCCGGCACATGTTTGATGATATTTCAAATGATTTCTCACACCCCGTACACTCTCCTGGCATTGCCGCAGACAATTTTTTCATAAGCCTCTCTGCTCAGCTTGTTCTCTGCCGCCATCTGATCAAGCCAGGCTCCCAGCGGAAAGATCATATCCGTATTCAACATATCTGTACCGAACATGAGACGGTCTGAAAATCTTTCCAAAAAATTCAGGCCGAATTCCGGATCTCTCATGACAGCCTGCCCCGCACTGTTGGCACTTAGGTCGCCATACAGATTGGGAAAACGTTGAAACAATTCCACACCCCGGCCTCCCGGCACCACTGGCCCCTGGCCCCACTGATTCCGCGCCTCCTTTTCCGTTGGAGCATCGCCGCTTATCTCGATCCAGAAGGCAGGGCTGTGTCCTACAAAAACGGCATCCGGATATGCCAGAAGCGCTTTTTCCAGCAAGGGAAGGCCCGGCTCATCCACAATCCCGTAGCTGTATCCCTCTTCCGAACTCATATGAAATGTAATAGGAAGCTTAAGCCTTTCCCCTGCCGCAAAAACAGCCTGTATCAAGGGATCGTCAATCCTGCGGTTGATGGTAAACTCTCCGATTCCAACTGCGCCTTGATTTTTATAGTATTCTAAAATCTTGTATACCTTTTCCCGATTTACCTCCCCTGGCTCCTGTTTACCGGTCACTGTCGTTCTGCCACAGTCTGACTGTAATGCTCCATCCCAAGACGCCGGCCCTATTGCTGCTGCCTCATCGATATTACACATATATGCATATGTTTCCGGAAACGCCTGATGAATTGCCTGTGCCTCTCTGTTGGAACACATCTGTCCGTCCGTATTCTCTCCTGCCGACAAGACGATCCCTTTGCGGATTCCTAGACTTTCCAAATGAGGAATCATATCCTCTGCACTGCTTATCCACGTGCCATTGACACCGGTCCGCCGTTCCGGTGCAAGATGCAGATGGATGTCTGTCTTTTTTATCATAAGATTCTCCTCTCAAATACTCCTTACATATACTTTGGTCTCATATGGTTCCAGGGTTATGGCTCCTTTCGCTGTTTCCCTCAAATCCATATCCATAAGTTCTTCCTTCAGTGTGATTCTTTGTTCCTTTTTTGAGTAATTCAGGACAAATACATATTCCTTTCCATTCTTTTTGCGTACCCCGATCTCACACTCCTCTGGCAGTTCTATCATATGGGAAAATGTTTCCAGGATTCCTGCATATCTGAAAAAGGCCTTCACGTTTTCCCTTGTAAATGTACCGCCAAAATGAAGGATTTTTCCGGCTCCCGCATTGGTCTCTATAAGAGCCGGCTTTCCCTCATAATAGCTGGAACAGTATACTGCCAGTACCTTGGCATCAGGACCTGTGGGCATCAAAATGTCGTTGAATATCCCGGTTTCCACATACTCCGTATCCCATTTCATCCTTGTCCCATCGTCATCCGGACCAATAAACGTAAATTCTTCCACTGCCGACTGGGCAATCGAAGTCAGAAGCCCGGGCATACGCTGCATGACACAGTGTCCGTCCTCGTCTTTCTGGCCGGTTCGGGCACCGATCACAAGACAGCCTCCCTGCCGGACATATTCCTCCAGTATTCTGCAGGTATTTTCCTTGAGAATCTCTCCGTGAGGATATATAAGAAGCCTGTACTTTTTAAGTTCCTCCACATCGGAGTTCTCGCCCAGATATACCACATCCATAGGCGTGTGACTAAGCTGGGAGCCTACGAAAATTTCCATCTCACTGCTGTCGGATATCTGTCCATGCCACATGTCAACCTCTGAGTCAAAACGGTTGTCGTAATCCCGAACCAATGCAAAGCCAGCTTCATATTCGGCCCCTGCGATGTCCTCAATGGCGTGAATCCGCTTATGAATCTGTTTTACCTCGGCCAGTTTCCGGTTGTCGCAGTTATCATAATCCAGGATTCCATGCCAGTACATCTCCGTTCCTATGGTTGCGGTCCTCCATCTGAAAAAGCTGACGTAATCCGCCCCGTGCATGATACTCTGCATAGCCCACAGCATCATCTGCCCCGGCTTGGGAGCCGGAGCCCCCTTCCGCGTATTCCATCCGTTTGCTCCGGACTGCTGCTCCATGATTCCGAAGTGAGGACAGATGGAACGCACTTCTGCCAAATTTCTGCTCCATTTCCGGTCATTTAAGGTCTGGTTCTCTTTCGGATTCTCATTGAGGCAATAGGCAAAATTGGGATAACTGTCATAAGTATAAACATCCAGGCAGGTGTCCATCATCCGGTGGTTATCCAGATTGCCGAACATTCCATTGGTTGTGACAAAGTCTCCTTTCTTCACATACTTGTGCAGAATATCGCTCTGCATCTTGCAGAACCGGATCGCACTTTCCGATATAAATCTTTTATAATCCAGCATCAGATGAGGATTTACCATATCATTGATGGTGGGTCTTGGCAAAAATACCTGCTGCCAGTCATTGCAGGTCTGATTCCAGAATACGTTTCCCCATGCTTCGTTAAGCCTGTCTAAAGTGCCGTATTTATCTCTCACGTAATTTCTGAATTCCAGATTGTCACTTTCCGAATAAAATTCATCAATCTCACAGTTCAGCTCATTGTCAATCTGCCATCCCACAATGCAGGGCCGGCTTCCATAGTGTTCTGCCACTTTCTCCACGATTTGAGAGGCCAGCCTGTGAAGGGTTTTGGAATTGTAATTATAATGACGCCGCATGCCATGGCGGAAAAGGACGCCGTCCTTTCGGCTGTTCAGTACCTCCGGATATTTTTCCGTCAGCCAGACAGGAGGTACGGCCGTAGGTGTCCCAAAAATTACTTTCATGTGTTCTTCCTCTGCCAGATCCAGGAAATGGTCAAATAATTCAAATGAAAATCTTCCTTCTTCCGGCTCAAAGATACTCCATGCAAACTCCGCTACACGCACCGTTTCAATGCCGTGATCTTTCATCCGCCGCAGATCATCCTTCCATAAGCTGCGGCTCCAGTGTTCCGGATAATAACATACCCCCATTTCAAGCTTCTTCCAGCGAAATTTTTGCTCTGCTCCCATAATTGGTCCTCCTCATATAATTATGTATTATACCACCTATTTCTTGATACCGGAAGAAGCAATAATCTTTCTGTCAGCCAGTTTAGCCCTTTTATTAAAGATTT
>CAYWRB010000208.1:0-5469 GCA_964460025.1 uncultured Hungatella sp. | reverse complement strand
GGTATAATCTCTGTCGAGATTATACCATATTTTCTTCCGCTATGCAAAAAATTTCAGTCATCTGACGTTCAATACCCACTGATTTTCTGTCTGATAGTAAATTAGCCGCGCTCTTATTTCCCGTTTTCCTATAAACAGTGTACAATCATATTCCATAGATGGGATCCCTGCATACATCTTTTTCTCCTGAGAATGAACCTTGATCTCCCGAATTGTCCGGATCTGACCATCCTCATCTTCTATTTTCACCATCAAAGGCATGATTTTGCCGGTACTGGTAAACCAGCACTCACATGCAATCTTCTTCTGTGTTCCCCGAATACGGCCTCCATCCGGCTGCCGGGAATTGACGCCGATTCCAAATGCCATGTTCTGCCCCCTTCTATAAAATTTCCAGCCGGTCATAGTCAACTGACCGCTTCTCTCTTGATATCCCTCCGCTCATATGGTCTATAGGCTGCCCCAAAAACACCGCACGCATCACCGAATCCGTTCCAAAGCATGTCCTTATGGTATCTATGGTTTCATCCATCATGGAATATTTCTCGTAGTCCGTCTCATCAAAAAAATTCTGCTGCCTCCAGGACTCTTCTTTTCTCACCTTAGCCGTGTGAACACCCAGATGGCGAATCGGACTGCCATTCCACATTTCCCGAAATAGTCTGCAGGCGGTCTCATAAATTTCCAACGTCAAATTTGTAGGATCATACAGCTTCTTTTGGTGGGAATGATAAGAAAAATCCGTATACCGAATCCCCAGGTCAACCACCCCTGCCTGTACATGATCCGCCCGCAGCCGGCTGGCCACGGTTTCGCTCAGTGCCAGCAGCACCTTATGGGCCGTCTCCGTGTCCGTCACGTCAAAGGGTATTGTGGTACTGTTCCCATAGCCTTTATTGGGTTCCGGCTGTGCCAACACAGGAGAAACATCAATTCCGTTGGCGAATCTCCAGATGATCTCCCCCGGCTTTTTCAGAAAGCTTTTCAGCCATACCGGGTCCGATTTTGCCAGTTCTCCCACCGTTGTAATTCCCATGGAAAGCAGCTTTCCGGCAGTTGCACGTCCCACGAAAAACAAATCCGATATGGGCAGCGGCCACATTTTTTCCCGAATCTCCTCCGGATACAGGGTATGCACCTGATCCGGCTTTCGAAAATCCGAGGCCATCTTTGCAAGCACCTTGCTGCCGGAAATTCCTATGTTTACCGTAAACCCCAAGTTCTCCCGAATGGTTTCCTTAATCTGTGCCGCTGCCTCTCCAGGGGTTCCGAACAGATGGCAGCTGGCGCTCATATCCAAAAATGCCTCATCAATGCTGTATTGTTCCACAACATCAGAATATTCCTTAAGAATTCCCATAAAAGCCGCGGAACATTTCTCATATAAGTTATAATTGGGAGGAACCAGCTTCAGGTCCGGACACTTCTGTTTTGCTTCCCAGACCGCCTCCCCGGTCCGTATCCCATACTTTTTAGCCGGGATGGACTTTGCCAGTATAATTCCGTGCCGCAGAGCAATATCACCGCCTACGGCAGATGGAATCTCCCTTAAGTCCTCTCTCCCTCCTCTGTGGGCCAGACGATAAACAGCCTCCCATGAAAGGAAGGCTGAATTTACATCAATATGGAAAATAATTTTATTTTCTTTATTCAAACGTACGTTCACCTCCCGCAGTTCCATTTTAGCAAACATACGTTCTCTCTTTCAAGAGGTAATTTCTACCATATTTTTATCCCTTAATAATGCCGCACCACCTCAAATCTCTCCAGTTCCACTGCTTCCTCTTCCCTGATCCCGGCCTTCTGTTTTGCTATGGCAATCTGCTGATCCACGCTGTCCACACCCTCCAGGTCCGGCAGCAAAAGCCCTCTTCTGCCCCCATTTGTCACGATCACCCCATACCGTTTCACGTCCAACTGATCCGGCGAGTCTACTTTTTCCGCATCCTTCAGCACATCTACGCTGATCGTAAGCCTGTCCAATTCCTTTGTCTCTATAGGGGTAAATCTTGGGTCGCGGCAGCAGGCGCTGACCGCATTTTGGATAATCTCTTCCGCCAGACACGCCTGGACAGCCTGAATGGTTCCGATACATCCTCTAAGCTGCCCGTCCTTTTTGACGGAAACAAAGGCTCCTGCCCCTGTCCCTGTGAGTTCATCAGGAAGCCCTTGGGGGACAGGCAGAATTTTCCCTGTCCTTACATAAGTCTCGATGGTCTGGCGGGCCAGCTTTACAAACGGATCTTCCTTCGCTCTCAAAGCCATAAGACGCTTGTGCTCTCTTGTCTCATACTGCTTTAGAAAATCTCTGTCCGGGTCTCTGCCTGTCACCTCATAGGAACACACGCCGTAGCCCACCCCAAAGGGCCCCTCATAGGAAAGCCTGTCCGCCTTCACGGACATCCGGTCCAAGGCGCCTGCCATAATGGTAAATGACCTGTGTCCGCACTCCCCTGCCTTCTGACAAAAGTCCTCAGAAAATTCCAGAAGTTCTCCGAACGCTCCTCTTTCCATCACATCCATGACCCTGCTGTCATACTCCGGCCCTTCCTTCTGAAATCCATAAGGGCCCTCTTCTTTCAGTCTGTGGGACAAATCTCCGCTGCCGATAATCACAACATTCCTGCCCAGGATCTCCGCCGTCTCCTGGATGCACTCTCCCAGTTCATAGTGCATGGTGAGAGGAAGACCGGAAAGCCCGATTCTTACCAGCTCATAGCTTCTCCAATACTGATTGACAAAATAAAGAGGCACCATCGTTCCATGGTCCAGGTTCCTGTCCTGTCCGCTCCGAACTCCAAGAGTGCCTGCCGCCAGCCCCTGAGCCTGGGCCTGCCTGCAGAGCTCCTCCACAAACTCCGTATCATAGGAAGCCTCCAGCTTCACCTGCCCGGCCCCAAACTGGCCGAAATCTCCTGAAGCGCTCCTTCCTGGTGAGATATGAAAATAATCAGCATACATAACCTGATGGGGAGAGATAACCACAATGGTATCCGGCTTCAGACTCCCGATCATCTCTGCTGCTTTTTGGTATGCGCCGATCGTACTTTGAATTGCCTTCTCTGTCCCCTTGCCAATATCCGGTACAATAAGTGGCGGATGAGGAACCATATATGCTGCCAAAACTGCCATAATAAGACCTCCTTGTCTGGACATTAGAGATAATACCTTTCATCTAGTTCAGCCTGCGTATAAGTCTTTGCTCCATGAAGTCTTGCGTTCTCGGCAGCCAACACTCTGCTTCTCATCAATAACAATTCTTCCCTTTGTTCGAATGCCTCCAGACTCATAAATACACCATCTCCAGCACCATTGATCGTAATATAAACAGGTTCTCCTGATACTCTGGCTAATTCTGATATTTCTTTATATTGATTTCTTAAATCAGCAGAGGAACGTATATTCATCATCGCCACCCCATTCATGTATAATTTTGATATAATTATACGCTTATTTGTCAAATATTACAATACCCTGACCATTTGCGCTTCTGTCACACAAATATATATCCAAACCGTTCAACTGCACGAACCAGCTTCAAACCCCAGGCTCAGCTGTTCATAATCGGATTTCCGTTCCAACAGGCATGGAGTCTTATGAAGGATATTTTCCACCTTTTCATTATCAAGAATCCATGGAACAATCTCATTCTGCTCAAGGATTAAGGGCATACGGTCATGAACCGGTTTCATTGAGGTATTGGCCTCTGTGGTAAGAATCACAAAACGTATCCCATCCTCAAATTTCCTGCAGCACCCTGCCATAAACAAAACCGAAGCATCTTTTCTATAAAACGTATTCTTCTCTTTCCGGAAATTCCACTCATAAAACCATGTGGCTGGAATCACAATGCGGCTGCGGCCAATGCTGTCACGAAACATCGGTTTTTCCATAACCGATTCACACCTGGCATGATAATTCAGCGGTTTGCGCTGGCAGCCAGGCTCGCGCGGGCGCTGCCATCCACAGCAGACGTTTCTCCCCTTTCCTTCCAGAATAGGGGCCAAATCGGCAGGATGAATATCTTTTGCCGCTATCTTTTCGACATTCATCATGGATTGCTGCCTTAGCTTCTCATCCACACTCCGAATTACTTTTTCAATCTCCCTCGCTGTTTTGTCATCCACATAATATCTGCCGCACATGATCTTCTCCTGAGAAATTTTCTTTATTTTACTACTTATTCTGCTTCCTCTCAACAAAAATCATACGTGGGCTATCTGCTCACTGTCATTAAGTTAAGAGTTTCTTGTTTGATGAAATCGTGTGGGGTCCGCCAAAAAAAGAGTTATCTCGAATCGCCGTCTTTTAGCAATTTCCTACAAACACATACCTTAAGTATTCTCTTGCCCTGTCTGCCAGACCGTACACCTGTGTCGTATCCGTAGCCGCTCTGTCTGTCATACGATACCGGGGAAAAAATCGGGTCACATGAAGAGGAATTTCTCTCCCTATGGATGCAATCCACATGGCCTCCTGCTCCATCTCTTCTGGGGAATCATTCTCCCCAGGTACAATCAAGGTAGTAAGTTCCACATGGCAGGATGCTGCAGCCCGTGTTATGAATCTCTTCACCGTCTCCAGCTCTCCCCCAAGTTTATGATAGTACTCCTGCCGGAATCCCTTCAAATCAATATTCATCGCATCCATATAGGGAAGCAGTTCCTCCAGCACCTCAAGAGATGCGCTTCCGTTTGTCACCAAAATATTGTCCATCCCCTTTTCCTTTACCAGCTTGGCTGTGTCCCACACATACTCCCAGCCCACCAAGGGTTCATTGTAGGTAAATGCTACCCCTATATTACCCAGTCTCTTCAGCTTCACGGCCTTGTCTGCCAGAACCTCCGGGGAGATCTCATCGGTTTCGGGGATGAGCCCGCCCCATCCGGCCATGGAGATCTCATGATTCTGGCAAAAGGGGCACCTCAAATTGCAGCCATAGCTTCCTGCGGACAAAACCAGGCTGCCCGGTTTAAACAGCCTTAAGGGCTTTTTTTCAATAGGGTCCAAAGCCAGAGAAGTCACTTTCCCGTAACTAATGCATACAATCTTTCCGCCCTCATTTTTTCGCGCCCCACAGATACCTGTCTGCCCTTCTTCCAGACAGCAATGGTGCATACACACCTGGCAAATCATTTTCATAAACCCATCCCTCCATAATTTAAATCCTCTGGAATAGGAATATTCGGGCAAATACTATAAGCATACCCGGAATGTTTCCCCCATTTAACTATTTCTTTTATCATTCCGCTATATGTCATAATTCTGGAAATAGACAATAAAACGATCAATGTAACAACTGTTTTCCACATTCGCGCTATAGTAGCGTACAATATTTTCATACACTGTTTTACCGACAATCCCTATAATTTTCCACCTAGAAAAGCTGACAAAAATATCCATGGTGTAGATGTCGCTTCACCTGCGTCCTCATATAAGCACGGGCAGACTCCTTTTTATCCCAGTCAA
>CAYWRB010000207.1:0-5473 GCA_964460025.1 uncultured Hungatella sp. | reverse complement strand
TGCCATTCCTTTCCCCTGGCTCAAGGGTGAAACTCTACTGCTCCCATACACCTTCCGAATTGATATAGAGTCCGTCAACCGTTGTGTCATGAGCCATGGCCCCGTCGCCCGGATAGAAATAGTACCACTTTCCGTCAATCTCATACCAACCGTTGACCAACTGGCCATTGGCGTCTGCAAAATATGTCTTCTGATCCCGTATGAACCAGCCGGTAAACATGGCTCCCTGAAGACTGTTATCGATTTCATTAAGGTAATACCACTTCCCGTTCAGCTGAAGCCAACCGGTATACAGGCTTCCGTCCTGATTAAAATAGTAGTAATACGCCCCTATAATCTTCCATCCGGAAGTTACCATAGAGCCCTTGGGACGATTCCCCTCCGCCTCCGGAAGGAAATAGTACCACTTTCCTCCAACTCTTCCCCAGCCTACGGTCATGTCTCCTCCTGGCTGCAGATAATAGGTTGCATCCCCGATCTGCTGCCAGCCCGTAATCATGGAAGCATTGCTGTCAAAATAATACCACAGACCGTTGATCTCCGCCCATCCATTGTTGCACAACCTTCCGTCCGGATACCGATATTTCCATATGTTCCCATCCTTAAACCATCCTACGGTGTTCTGTGTTCCCTGTTTTACCGTTGAGTTTGAAGCCTGCTTCCCCTTCCCGTCGGACACATAACGATCCGTAATCTGCAGCTCACCGGACTCTGTCCAGCTGCTGTTGCTTCCGTATTTGGCCTTATCATCCGTCCCCGGAATCGCCCGGACTTTAAACTTATATTCTCCTGCGGTGGTCATATAGGGGTAGAAATTATAATTCTTCGCAGTGGTCCTGTCTATCTTATATACGCTTTTTCCGTTCCGGTAAAGCTGTACCTCATAATTTTTAGAGTCATTCTCTCCCGGTACCCATCTGGCTTCGCCCAGGTTATTCTCATTCCAATATGCGTCGTTTGGCTCATCATACTTCCCTTTTACGGGGTTGATCCGCAGGGTTACCACAAGATTGTCCCCGTCCCTTCTGGCGGAAACAAAGGAACCTCCGCTTACCTTCACGCTGGAAGCCTTGTAACTGGCAAGAAAATAATGATCGGTGACATCAACCGGTGTCAGCACCACCTTTAACCTTGGGGCGTCAGCCGTTGTCATGGAACCGGAAACCTTATCCACCCAATCCGCCTCGGTCACCGTATAGTAGGAACCGCTGGAACTTACCTGGACCTCTCCGTCAGAGGCACTGCCTCCTATGGAAATTCCCGGCTGGCTGTCTCCTGCCTTAATCTTAGATGACACCCTAACGCTTACACTGTTGATTGGTTTTGTAGCTGCCAGAGACTCCAAAGGCATGCAAAATAAAAGGCACAAGCTTAACAAAATCCACACTGCCGCCCCTCTTCTCATCCTCTTAATCACCTGACCCATATCTTACCTCCCACGCTTATTCTGCCGGTTCAATCTCCTCTCCGGCTCCGTTCTCTTCCTCAGGCATGGCATCCCCAGCCTCTTGTTCTTCCTTATCCGCTCCCGGCACATATCCCAGGAAATAAATATAAATATCAACAATCGCCTGATACAGCTCCTTAGGAATCTCCGCCCCCAGCTTTAACTGAGTCAAAAGCGTAGCCAGCGAATCATCCTCATAGACAGGAACCCCTGCCTCCAAAGCGGTCTCCGTAATCTTCTCCGCCAGATATCCCATGCCGGAGGCAACAATCACAGGCGCGCCGTTCTTTTCCGGATTATATTTTAAAGCTACCGCCTTCTGCCGCATCAGATCATCAAATTCTGACATTGATTGTTCTCTCCTTCTCTCTTATTTCAGGGAAAACTTCATCAACCCTTCTGTCACGCACTCTCGGCCGCACCATAAGCTGGCTGATCCTGATTCCGTTTTTGTTCAAAATATCTGCCACATCCGTCTGGATCTGCTTATTTTCTTTTGCCAAATCAGGCGGAACAAAAAGCTGCATCTTCGTCTGATGATCCTGCAGAGTCATAGCCAGTTCAAATTTACCTACACTCTGAATATCAAATTTCAAGAAAACCTTAATCTTTCTTCCGTCCTCCTCCTTCTCCCTCTTGGAATCCGGATCAACCCACATTTCCGATACCACATTATTGTCCTCATACTGGAAGGGGATCACCAAATGGAGCAAAGGCATATACACGCTTTCATTTAAAAGAAGCCCATTCATAATACTGTAAAACTGCTGGACATTCTCCAGGCCTCCCCGCCCATTGGCACCTTTCAACAGCAGATCGGACAGCCCGTCCGCAAAATCAGACATTGGCTTGGGAGAATCCTTGGCTCCGCTTTTTAAGATATTCTCCAGTTCTTCTTTGGCATCCCCTTTAAAAAGCCGGACAAAATCCCGGTTATTGGTCATGTTCTCAAAAATCTTCCTGAGACGCTCTTCCTCGCCTCCTTCATACCTGACCGCATGAAAAATAAGGAGCATAGTCGCATCGCGGACAGCGCCAAAGTCGTGGGAGCGGGATATATAAGAGGAAAGGAACGGAATCAGCCTGGAATTCAGTACCGCCGCATTCTGCGCCGTATCTCCGTTGGCTGCCTCCCAGTTCATGGAATCTACCAGTTCCCGAAACTCATTCCGGTAAGGTCTTAACAAAAGCTGCTCAATATCATCTGTCAGGGTACGCATCTGCTGCAAAAGATGACTTCCCGATGAATAATCATTGTAACTTTTCAGAAAATATAATGTGGCATCCTTAAGCCCCTGAGAAGAATTCTGTTCCAAAAGGGAGCGCAGCTTATCAAAAAAAGCACCGCTGAACCTGGCCTGGAGTTCATTCTGCCCCTCCAAAAACTGCAGTAAATCCTCCGGGGAATCCATCCGTATGGTCATCAGGAATTTGTCTATCAAAGCTCCTACTTCCGTGCGCTCCGCTCCCTGAAGTCCTGCCATACTTCCCGACAAAAGCTGTTCCAGTGCATTGGTCAGTTCGCCTTCTTCCCCCAGGCTTTTAACAAATGCTCCATAATTGCTTTCATACTCAATAACGCTGAATGTGGCATCCCCCGCATTACCATTCTGCTCTCCGTCTCGGCCATCGGCACGCACGACCCGCGTGGGATCTACCGGGTTGTGGACTGCCTGCGCACCTGCTCCGTTGCGCGGATCCTGGGAATTTAGTATATTCCTGTTTTCCGCATTCAGATTCGGCGTTGTCACCTGTAAAATATTCGCCATATATCCTCCAACATCCCTATGAGTCTTGTAGTGTTCTTACAAAAGACAATACTACTTAAAGTATATCGGCGTATTTCTCTTTATCATAATTATATTATTTTTTCCACTATTATACAAGGGAACAAAATGACATTATTTTTACATCTTTTTTAAGGATTGTTAAAAAAGATTCCTTATTCTTCAACGAAAAGTGCCGATAAATAACAATATAGAATGTTACTTTTGTTTTTTAAGAAAGGAGGATTTCATGAATATAACATTTCAAACCATGAAAACTTCTTACCGCTCGCCGGTCCCGGCACAACGCACATATACACCTCAGTCTGAGAAGGCAAAAGGTGATTATGACACCATAGATATAAGCAGGACCCGAGTAAACCAGGACAGCGATGAAAGCTTCGCACAGATACTGGCACGCAGAGCCGCATCACAGCTTAAGGGCGGTGCCAGCGCGGAACGGGTTCAGGAACTGAAAAAGCAGGTTGCCGAAGGCACATATATGCCTGATTCCCAGAAGATTGCGGGACGGCTCCTTGGTTTAGGCTGATATCAGGCGGCAGGTAGAAGGGAGTTCAATTAATTATTTATGAATCAGACGACACAAGAAGCATTTGAGGAGTTTACTGCTGTTATTCAGGATCTAATCACCCTTGTAGGTAATATCGGCAGAGTAGAGGACGCCAAAGCACGGGCAGCCTCGGAAAAGCATCATCATCTGCTGGATGGTTATATTCAGGAAGAACAGGCACAGATTCTTAAACTGCGTGGATTGGAGCAGCATAGAATTCGGCTGGCAGAAACTCTGGGCTGGAATTCCCTTACCTTCCGGCAGATTTTGGAGACCGCTCCGCCGGACCAGTCTAAGCGGCTTGAACCTCTGTTTGTTCAGCTTGAGGAGACCCTGGACCAGATGCAGCTTGCCCGCAAGTCTTCGGAGCAGATCATCAATGTGCGGCTCCACGAATTGCAGACTGCCATTGCAAGGCAGGAAGGCAGTTCCTATGACAATTCAGGAAATGTCAATCTTAATGCTCCCCTTCATACGAAGATGAAGGATACGTATATTTGATGGAAAGTCAGATGTGTATGTGAAGAAGTTTTGACATTTCCGGTTACCGGATAGATTGACGATTTAAGAATTTGGAGGAAACATAATTATGGTAAGAGCTACGTTTGCCGGTTTTACAACCGCCCTCTCTGCTTTACAAGCGAATCAAAAGCGGTTGGATATATCCGGCCAGAACCTTGCAAATATGAATACCACCGGTTATACCAGACAGGCACTTCAAGTATCCAGTGTTAATTACACCAATCCCATTTCCCATTATATGAACGGTTCGGAGGTGGCGGTTGGTTTTGGTGTGCATATGGATAAGGTTACGCAGATCCGTGATCCTTATCTGGATGTACAGTATAGAAATCAGATGCATAAGTCCGGATATACCGACGCCATGCAGGCTTCCCTGGATCGGTTGTCCGATATTTTTGATGAGTCCCAGATAGACGGTATCCATCAGGCATTTCTGGATATCCGTTCCACCCTGGAGAATCAGCATGATCCGTCTAAGGTCAATGATGCTATCTTTGAGTCGGAGCTTCGTTCCCGGATGCAGTCTTTGACGAATCTTCTCAATGACGCTTCCAAGCAGTTGGATGAGGCTGAGAAGATTGAATACTCAAAGCTGGATGGCCGTGGGACCAATGAGCAGGGTGCCGTTGACCAGATCAACGAGATTCTCCGTCAGATCGGCAGCCTGAACCGCCAGATCAAGAAGAATCAAATATTTGGTCAGCAGAGTTTGGAACTGATGGATGAGCGGAATGTGCTTCTGGATGAACTTTCCAGTTTTATTCCCATTGAGGTCAGCTATTATAAGGATATTAATTATGATGGCAAGGATGACGGTGTTATCTATGATAAGGATTCCAATGGAAACATTATCGGCAAGAGAGACTGGCCGGATGATTTGCGGGTGGAGATGGTGTATCAGGATGCGAATGGTGATCCGAAAAGACTTACGCTTGTAGAAGGAACCATTGGGTCTGATGATGATAATTATGGGAAGGTTGAAATAGGTACAGTAGATCCTGATCCTACGAGTAATCCGAATGGAGATATTACAATTCCTGGCAGTGGTATCGATGATCCAACTAATGTCGGCCTTAAGTTTACTGGATTTACTTATAACTCTACAAGTGAATTACCAGAAAATGGAAATGTTGTATTGTCTAGAATGATTAATTATGATGCTGATCA
>CAYWRB010000206.1:0-5496 GCA_964460025.1 uncultured Hungatella sp. | reverse complement strand
CGGCACGCGCCGCTGCGCGTCACCTGCCAAGTCGTCGGAACGCATTCCAGTTGTGAAACTTCGTTTCACAAGCGTTCCTCCTAAGCAAACTGTTGGACTGCTTGCATGAGCATGGTGATATTGTCAAGTCTGGATTGCTGTTCCGGTGACAGGAAAGCTTTCAGCTGTTCCAAGGGAAGCTTGTGGGAGGAAGCATTGTCAGAGGCAGAATCCGTATTCTGGGCCCGCATTTCCTGAAACTGGTTTCCCAGACGGTATCCCTGGATAAAATTACAGATCAGGTCGATAAAATCCTGTTCATTGGTATTTCCATATGGCTTAATAGCCTCCAGCATATCAAGAGGAGAGCGTGGAGCAGATTTATCCAGGGAACAGATGCCCAGGGCGGAAGCTTCTTCATCCTCAAATAGAGAAAGGGTTCGGTTTAATTCCTGACATTTGATAAGGATAGACAACAGTTTCTGCTCAGATACGTTTACATATGGAAGGGCGGCTTTCAGCATCTGGAGATGATGGTCACCAATAAGATAATCAAAATCCGTAAGTTTCATGGTTGGCTCGTCATTCATAAGAGACCTGCTTTTCATGGTTCTTTGATGACAATGTATGTGGGAAACCTGGAAAATATGATGCATATGATAATAGTAAATCAAAATATTTGTGGATTGGAGGACTGGTGGCAATGTCGTCCCATTTGATCATAGATGGCAACGCAGTGTATGAAGTTGATGAAGATTGTATGAAAGGAAACTATATGAGAGGAGATTGGCAGAGAGGCAGCCGGGCCAGAAGAAACTGGCAGAGAAGAGAACCTTCGGGGGAAGGAGGCTGTCAAAACTGGGGATGCTGTTCAAAAGAAAAATAAGATGTGGGATTCCATCCGTATCATAAAAATGCATCATGAAAATGGGCTGCCAAAAAGCTGGCAGCCCATAAATCAGAAAATGAAACTTGTGTGGCAAATTAGCAGCAGAAGCAGCCTCCGTTACCGCAGCAGCACAGAAGGATGATGATCCAGACGATATCAAATCCGCCGCCGTTGTTGCATCCGCAGTTATTGCCTCCGAAGCAGAAATTGTTACCGCAGCAGCACAGCAAAAGGATCAAAAAGATAATGTTGCATCCGCTGTTGCCTCCTGATGTACACTCACAACCACAATTTGTTGCCGCTAAATCACTCATATTATGTTCCTCCAAAGATTTTGTTTACACTCCATCATATGAGTTTCGGCTTGCCACAGTTTCCAAAAATTTGAAACTTTTTTAAATTAGAGGGTGTCCTGTGAGATTTCCAAAATGGGACGCTTTAATCTCCTTTAACAGAGAGTAGGAAACCCGCAGTCCTCCCCGGCCGGTTCCTATATCGATATCCGGTTTGTTGGTCCCGTGAAAATCCGAACCGCCGGATGGAAGGAGATTTAAATCTTTGGCGATCACCTTTAATTTGGAGCTTTGGGAAGGATTCTGGGAGGAGTGGTATACTTCCAGCCCTTTCAGCCCCATATCCTTTAATTCCAAGGCAAGGGTTTTGATCTGCTCATAGCCCATATGATACTGCATGGGGTGGGCAAGGCAAGGCCAGGCTCCGGCCAGGCGCAGCAGCTCCATGGACTCCTCAGGAGTCACCATTTCCTTCCGGTTACAGTAGCGGCCTCCGTATTGAAGGTATTTGGCAAATGCCCTGTCCATGGATGGGGCATATCCCTTTTCTGTCAGGACACGTGCAAAATGAGCCCTTGTGATGACCGTGTCCGGGCTGCCATGTGTTAAGTCTTCCCGGGTGATATCAAATCCGTCTTCCTGGAAACGGGCCAGCATAGCCTGGTTTCTGGTTTCGCGGATACGCACCAGGCGGTTCAGGCCCTTTAGCAGGGCAGGGGAGGAATCGTCAAGATAGAGGCCGAGAATATGGATTTCCGTGTCGGCGTAAAAGCAGGACAGCTCGATTCCCGGAATAAACTCCATGGAATAATTCGCAGCAGTACTGCGCCCTTCCTCAATGCCGTTTATGGTGTCATGGTCTGTCAGCGCAATGGCCTTCAACTGTCTGGACGCGGCATATGCCACTACCTCAGAAGGAGACATCGTACCATCAGAGGCAGTAGAATGAACGTGAAGATCTACATAATTCATGCTTTTTTCTTCCTTTTTTCTTCCTTTTGAAATTTTTGAAATA
Organism: uncultured Hungatella sp.; assembly: GCA_964460025.1. GTDB lineage: Bacteria > Bacillota > Clostridia > Lachnospirales > Lachnospiraceae > UBA3402. The sequence continues at coordinate 3,320 of CAYWRB010000206.1, read as the reverse complement.
GTTTGGTAATAGTATAGTAACACATTTTGGAAAATTAGTAAAATGGGAAAAAACTGATTCCATTTTGCGGAGATTATGGTATAATGTCCACGAAAGCCAAAAGCAGTGCGGAAAAGGACAAATAAGAAGCTGCGTTGTGCTAGCACATAAGCAGCTTCTTATTTGCCCTTTTCCATAGGGCCGCAAGGCCCGTGAGCGAACGTGAGCGCCAGCGAACGCGAGCTTGCACTGCGGACTCCTGCGACAACGTTGCCATATGTTTTTATCCACATCCGGCTAAATTACATCGCAATGCCAGGATTAAAAGATTGCAGTACACACTATGATATAAGACAGGGTGAGAAAGACAATGAATACAGGAAATTATTCAAACCATTCAAATAACAGAAGGAACACTTCCGGCAGCAGCTATGAGTACGACCGGAGAAGAACCACAACCAGACAGTCCGGAACAGGGACAAGACATACGTCCGGCTATCAGGGCCAGAGATCCTACAGAGGCACCACCTCCCATCACCGTAGAAGAAGACGGCGGAACACCCCGAATTACGGTATGATAGCAGCAGTTGGCGTGGTACTTATGATCGTCATCGCAGCCATTGTGTATGGGATTAATTCCGGCAAGCAGAGAGAGGCCATTGTCACTACGGAGGAAGAGACAACAACAGAGCCGGAGACAGAACTGGTAAAGCAAGTCACCGTAGACGGAATCGTGATCACCGGAATGTCCAGGGAAGAGGCCAAAGCGGAGATCTTAAAGAAATATACCTGGGGTATGAAGGTTCACTATCAAGACCAGGTCTATGAAGTGGCAAATCTTTTAGAAGGAAAATTAAACACTCTTTTGGAAGAGATTTACAGGGGAGAACCGAAGGAGCAATATCTTCTGGATACTTCCGGCATGGAAGAGGCAGTTCAGGCACAGGTGGAGGAGATGAAGAAGCTGTGGAATAAATCGGCTAAGAACGGTTCCATTTCCAGCTATGATCCGTCCAGTGATTCTTTCGTGTTTGAAGGAGAAGCGGCAGGAGTTGCCATTGATGAGACAAAGCTGGCGGCGGACATTGAGAATGCCCTTGCCTCCAAGAATTTTACGGCGGATATAACGGTTTCGGCAAGCGAAGTCCAGCCGGAGATCCCCATCTCCGTGGCAAAGGAAAAATATAAAACCATCGGAAAATACACCACCAATACCACGGCCAACAGCAAACGAAATACCAATGTGCGGCTGGCAGCGGAAGCCATCAACGGAACCATCGTTTATCCGGGGCAGGAGATGTCCTTCAATGAGGTGGTAGGACAGCGTACGGTGGAGAAGGGATATCAGCCTGCAGGAGCCTACAGCGGCGGCGAGGTGGTTGAGGAGATCGGAGGCGGTGTGTGCCAGGTGTCTACGACCCTTTACAATGCTGTGGTACGGGCCGGGCTGAAGGTTTCCGTCCGGCGTTCCCATACCTTTGCGCCTTCCTATGTGACCCCGGGCATGGACGCCACCGTAAGCTGGGGAGGGCCGGAGTTTAAATTTATCAATTCGTCCAGCTCGGCTATCGGAATCCGCGCCGCATACAGCAATCAGACGGTGACGGTTTCCATATACGGAATCCCGGTTCTGGAGGAAGGAGTTACCCATGAGCTGGATTCCAAGAAAATTGAGGATCTGGACCTTCCGGCTCCAACCTATGAGGAAGATCAGACCATTGCGCCAGGGACAGAAGTGGTGAAGTCCAACGGAAGCCAGGGAAGCCGCTGGGAGACCAGACTGATTGTGAAGAAGAACGGAGAAGTCATCAGCAATGAGGTGGATCATGTGGTTACTTACAAAGGTCATAATCCGGTCATAAGACGTAACTCTTCTCAATTTATGTTAAATGAAAACGGAGAAACGGTAGTTCCTACGGAATCATCGGAATCTTCCGCTGCAGACACCACTCAGGCAACGGAAAGCCAGAGCCAGCCCATAAGCGATCCTGGCCAGCAGCCTACGGAATCCACGACCCAGAGAGAACCTGGGGATCCGGGAGCGGCCGCCCCCAATTCGCCGGGCGATATGCCTCCTTCCAATGATGTTGTGCCGGCAGGACCGGGAGGAGATAATCAGGGCGCGTTGGCAGCGCCTAAGCCGGAAGATTGACACATTCAGCGAAGCGTGAATGTGCCGCGCATCAGGACCGGTGACGGTATATAAAATCAGAACCGTCAACTGCCAGAAATAAGGAGGATATGAGATTGGGTGAGAAATATCTGTGTATAGATGTGGGAGGATCTTCCATTAAACATGCGGTTTTAGATGAGAATTTGAATTTTTCTTCCAGAGGAAGCGTCAAGACCCCCTATGATGGGCTGGAGACCTATCTGGACACTTTGGAAGGAATCTTTAAGCCTCATAAAGGACAGGTTGCCGGAATCGCTATGTCCGTGCCAGGGGTAATCGACAGCCGAAACGGAATCTGCATCACAGGAGGAGCATTAGAATCGTTTATCGCGAATCTTCCGCTGGCTAAGGAGATGGAAAGCAGGTGCCATGTTCCCGTGACTCTGATGAATGATGCCAAAAGCGCTGCTCTTGCCGAGGCCGGCTGGGGATCCTTAACCGACTGCCGTGACGCGGTGGTGCTGGTGTTTGGCACCGGAGTGGGAGGCGCCATCATAAAAGACGGAAAGGTACATATGGGGAAGCATTTTTCCGCGGGAGAGTTTAGCTGGATCATGATGAACCGGGAGTTTGACCTGCTGGATAATTGCTGGGCCAAGCGAAGCGGAAACCGCAGGCTGGTAAGTATGGCCGCCTCTGCAAAAGGAGTGGATGAAAAAGACATTACAAGTTTTGACCTGTTCCGGTGGGCCCGGGAAGGGGATGAGGCCGCTTTGTGGGTCCTGGATTTATTTACAAGGGACATTGCTTTAATGATCATCAATCTCCAGAGCATTTATGATCCGGAGTGCTTTGCCATCGGCGGGGGGATCAGCAGGCAGCCGCTGTTTTTGGAGTACATCAGGAAAAATCTGAAATACTACAGCTCCCTGTGTCATCTGCCGGTATCGGAACCTGAGATAAGGGAATGCAAATATCACAATGACGCCAATCTGATCGGCGCCTTAAAATATCATCTTGACAGGGATATTGTATAGTTTTTCTCGATTGTTTTAAAAATAGTACGTGGATTTGCTGTTTTTTTCTTTGCAAAACTGGGAATTATTGTTATAATAATAGATAGGTCAGTGCGTGTCTTATCTGACACGCACTTCACTATGCAATATTCACATTTGTAGGAGGAAAATCAAATGGCAAGAAAAATGAAAACCATGGATGGTAATCAGGC
>CAYWRB010000205.1:0-5508 GCA_964460025.1 uncultured Hungatella sp. | reverse complement strand
AAGTGAAAAATTAATTGATGATCATACATTGGTTGCCTTGACGATTATGATTGCTGAATCACGACCAGAGGAAATGGAGATGATGATTACAGTGGTGATGAATTGTATGAAATAGAAGATTTGTGGAGATGGGTATGAAGCGAATAAAACTTGGAGAAGTATGTGAAATTGTCTCTGGAAGCACCCCCAAAACGGGGATTGCTGAATACTGGGATGGGGATATTGATTGGATAACACCAGCAGAATTGACAGATGAAACATATGTTATTAAAGAAAGTAAGAGAAAAATAACGTATGCTGCTGTTCAAAAAACTGGTTTGAAATCGTTCCCGAAAGGAACTGTAATTCTTTCTTCGAGAGCACCTATTGGTAAGGTTGCTATTGCTGGAAAAGAAATGTATTGCAACCAAGGATTTAAAAATTTTATATGTTCAGACCAGATAGATAATAGATATTTGTATTGGTATCTTAAGGGGAATACAGATTACTTGAATTCATTGGGACGTGGAGCAACATTTAAGGAAATATCTAAAACGATAGTTGAAAATATTGAAATCCTATTGCCAGATATAGATGAACAAATTAATTGCTCTGATATATTAAAAAAGTGTTGGGATTTGATATTGAAACAGAGGGAGCAAATAAAAGCATATGATGAGTTAATCAAATCCCGATTTGTCGAGATGTTTGGGGATATTAACATTAATAACGAAAATTGGGAAGTTCAGCCATTGGGAGAGCTTTGTACAATTATAAGAGGTGCTTCTCCGAGACCGATTGAACAGTTCTTAGGTGGAGATATTCCTTGGATTAAAATTAGTGATGCTACTGATGGAGAGAATACTTATCTTAATTCAACTAAAGAACATATAATACGGGAAGGTGTACAAAAGAGTCGTTTGGTTAAAACTGGAAGTTTGATTTTTGCTAATTGTGGAGTTTCGCTAGGATTTGCCCGTATAATAACTTTTGAGGGTTGCATTCACGATGGTTGGCTTGCGATGGAGGATATTGATCAGCGCTTAAATAAGGAATTTTTATTACAAACATTAAATCAAATGACAGAGCATTTTAGAGCGATTGCTCCTGCTGGAACACAGCCTAATTTGAATACAGCGATTATGAAGGCTCATGAGCAGATTATTCCACCAATGGAACTTCAAAAAGAATTCATAGCTTTCGTCCACCAAGTAGACAAATTGAAATTAACAACACAAAAATCCCTGGAAAAAACCCAACTGCTCTTCAACAGCCTGATGCAGCAATATTTTGGATAGAGTATACATTTTACATGATTTACAGTAATTCACCTACGAAAAAAGATAGGAGAAGCTACAATGACTAATTTTGATTTTCTTCAATCAGAACCGAAATTCCATACATTTGCGGATGCTGCAATTGCTGCTGAAAAGACATTTTCCATTGATATTCCATCTTCTGTCATCAATTGCCGCCGAGCCATGGAGTTTGCTGTGAAGTGGATGTATTCCGTAGACGATTCACTTTCGATACCATGGAATGATAAATTAGCCAGTTTAATGAGTACGGAGGACTTTCAGGACATTGTAGGAATTGATTTGTGGCGTCGGATGGAATTTATCCGCAAGAAAGGCAATAACGCAGTACATACCAGCAGAAAGGTGACGAAAGAGGAGGCAATGCTGTGTCTGGAAAATCTCTATATTTTTATGGATTTTCTTGCTTGCTGTTATTCAGAACACTATGTGGAAAAAAGCTTTAATCCGTCGCTTCTCTTGGAGAGGAGAGAAGAAACAACGGCTGCCGCACCAACGATTTCCGAAGTTGATTTGGATGCATTGATAAAAGAAAATGCGTCTCTGAAAGAAAAACTGACAGCGCGGCGTAAAGAACAGCAGCAGAGCTATGTCCCCAAACCTCTGGATATATCAGAGTATACAACAAGAAAAATGTACATAGACACCATGTTGGAGGATGCAGGGTGGATAGAGGGAAGGAACTGGCTTAACGAAGTAGAATTACCAGGAATGCCTAATAAAAGTGAAAAAGGCTACGCAGACTATGTGCTGTATGGGGATGATGGAAAGGTATTGGCTGTTATTGAAGCGAAGCGTACTTGTGCGGATGTATCCAAAGGGCGTCAGCAGGCGAAATTATATGCTGATTTAATTGAGAAAAAGCAGGGACGCCGTCCGGTTGTCTTTCTGACCAATGGATTTGAGACTCGTATAATTGATAACTGCTATCCGGAACGGAAAACAGCGGCCATCTATTCCAAGCGGGATTTGGAGAAATGGTTTAATCTCCAGTCCATGCGGACGCCTCTTTCCCATATTTCCATAGATAGAAACATAGCAGGAAGATATTATCAGGAAGGCGCGATTAAAGCAATCTGTGATTGTTTTGACAAAAGGAACAGGCGAAAAGCTCTGCTTGTCATGGCTACCGGCTCCGGTAAAACTAGAACAGTGATATCTCTTTGTGATGTGCTGTTGAAACATGGATGGATTAAAAATATCCTGTTTTTAGCAGACAGAAATTCTTTGGTTACCCAGGCAAAACGAAGCTTTGTGAATCTGCTTCCTGATTTATCTGCAGCAAATCTGTGTGAAGAAAGGGAGAATTACAATGCGCACTGTATATTTTCCACTTACCAGACAATGATGAACTGTATAGATGATGTCCATGATGAAGAAGGGAAGCTGTTCACAAATGGACACTTCGACCTTGTAATATGTGATGAGGCGCATCGTTCCATTTACAATAAATATCGTGATATTTTTAATTACTTTGATGCGCCGCTGGTAGGATTGACAGCGACTCCCAAGGACGAAATTGATAAAAATACATATGAGATATTTGAACTGGAGAAAGGCATTCCAACCTATGGCTATGAGCTGTCGCAGGCGGTTACGGATGGATACCTGGTAGATTTTTTGTCTGTAGAAACCCGTTTAAAATTTATCGAGCAGGGAATTGTGTATGATGAATTATCAGAGGAGGATAAGCAGGCTTATGAGGATACCTTTGAAGATGAAAATGGGGAATTGCCGGAAAGAATCGATTCGTCAGCGTTAAATGAATGGCTTTTTAACAGGGATACCATTCGCGAAGTACTTTATCTTGTTATGACACAAGGATTGTCCATTGATTATGGAAATAAAATCGGAAAGACCATTATTTTTGCAAAGAATCACCGCCATGCCGAAAAAATTTTGGAAATCTTTGGACAGGAGTATCCCCATCTTGAGGGTTATGCAAAGGTTATTGATAATTATCTAAACTATGCTCAATCCGCAATTGATGAGTTTTCGGATTCCAGGAAGCTTCCGCAGATTGCAATTTCAGTGGATATGCTGGATACGGGGATTGACATACCGGAAATATTGAATTTGGTATTTTTTAAGAAAGTGATGAGCAAAGCGAAATTTTGGCAGATGATTGGCAGAGGGACTCGTCTGTGTCCGAACCTTTTGGATGGCAGGGATAAGAATAAATTTTATATTTTTGATTTTTGCGGAAATTTTGAATTTTTCCGTATGAATAAAGGAAAGTCCACAGCCAGTATGCCTACGGTGCAGGGAGCTATTTTTAACCTGGAATTTGAAATTACTTATAAGCTGCAGGCGCTGGAATATCAGAAAAAGCGTCTGATTGCCTACAGAAAATCTTTGGTGGAGCATATGGCAGGGAAGGTACAGGAACTGAACCGTGATAATTTTGCAGTGAGACAGCATATAAAATATGTGGATTTATACTCGAATCCGGATAATTATACCACACTGACCTATGAAGACACACTGACTGTGCGCAGTGAACTGTCACCTTTGATAGAGCCGGAGAAAGATGATGCGAAAGCGCTGCGTTTTGATGCGCTTATGTATGGAATCGAACTGGCATATTTGACAGGAAAAAGGTATAACCGTGGGAAAAAAGATCTTCTGAAAAAGGCAGAGGCACTTTCCGGTATTGCAAATATTCCGGAAATTATGATTCAGGCAGAGCTGATTGAAAAGATTTTGCATACGGACTATCTGGAAACGGCAGAGATTAATGAGTTTGAGCATATCCGTGAAAGCCTGCGGGATTTGATGAAATATATACTCAATACCGGACATGCAATCTATGAAACCAATTTTGATGATGAAATTCTGTCTCTGGATTGGAGAGAGGCTGAGCTGGAAAATGATGATTTAAAGGATTATAAGACAAAGGCAGAATACTATATCCGCCGGCATCAGAATTATGAGGCAATCGCAAAGCTAAAGAGCAATATTCCTCTGACCAGCCAGGACGTACAAGCTTTGGAGGAAATTCTGTGGAATGAAGTGGGGACAAAGGAAGAATATGAAGCAGAATGCGGCCAAAAGCCATTGGGAGAGTTTGTGCGGGAAATTGTGGGAGTAGATATGGCGGCGGCAAAGGCTGCATTTGCGGAATTTCTGGATGAAACCAATCTGGACAGCAGGCAGATATACTTTGTAAATCAGATTGTGGAATTTATCGTTCGTAATGGTGCGATGAAAGATTTGTCTGTGCTGCAGGAAGCTCCGTTTACGGATCAGGGAAGTATTGTGGAGGTATTTACGGATATGTCCGTATGGATGGGAATCCGCAAAGTGATTGAGCAGGTGAATTTAAATGCGGTGGCGGCATAGGATATATCTTCTTTCCGAATATGCTGCCTCTTGTCCTTTTCATTGGAAATAGAGTATGCCCGAAAACCAATATAAGGTACAGATTACGAAATATTGCTTAACGGAAGAAACATGACACACAGATGTCATGTCTGATGGATTATAATAGAACCGAAACATAAAAGCGGTGAAGACACGCAGGCAAAGCCGAAAGCGGCCTGGGTAAACTTGCCGAAGGTGATTATTTGGAAAGGAGTAATCTATATGGCATTTGATTACAAGAAAGAATACAAGGAGTTTTATATGCCGAAAACGAAACCGGAGATTGTGACGGTTCCGAAAATGAACTTTCTGGCGGTACGGGGCAGCGGCGATCCCAATGTGGAGGGAGGGGAATATAAAGCGGCCATCGGACTGCTGTATGGCATTGCCTTTACCATCAAAATGAGCAAAAAAGGCACTCATCAGATTGAGGGATATTTTGATTATGTGGTGCCGCCGCTGGAGGGCTTTTGGTGGCAGGACGGAACAGTTGGTATTGATTACAGCCGCAAGGCAGATTTTAAATGGATATCTGTGATTCGGCTTCCGGATTTTGTTACGGAAGAAGATGTGAAATGGGCGTTATCGGAGGCGGCTTCGAAGAAAAAACAGGATTTTTCCAAAGTGGAATTCCTGACAATCGAAGAGGGAATCTGTGTACAGTGTATGCATATCGGCTCTTATGACGATGAGCCAGAGACGGTGGAGGCCATGCATCGGTTTATGGAAGAGCAGGGGTATGTTCTGGATATTACGGATCAACGGCTTCACCATGAAATTTATTTAAGCGATGCAAGAAGGGTGGCAGAAGACACGCGAATGACAGTCATCCGGCATCCGAGCCGAAAGG
>CAYWRB010000204.1:0-5514 GCA_964460025.1 uncultured Hungatella sp. | reverse complement strand
CAGATTTCCACAGCCTTCGATGTTCTCCCCCCCAAACCCCCCCCCCCAGGGGGACCTTCTTCCTGAGCGTCCCTCCCTCACAATTAAAATCCCCCTCCTCCCCCCAAAGCAAAGAATTTCCAAATTCTTCTGTACTCCCCCCACAAACCTATGATATAATAAACTCTGATACAACCCATCAAAAAACCAAAAAGGAGAAGAACCATGAAAGATCAAAATTGCGCATATTGCATGCAGGGTGAATTAGTAGCAAAATTCGGATATCCGGTCTGCCAGATGAAATCCGGCTACCTCTACATTTTCAAAGAGCAAAGCAAACCCGGCCGCGTCATCCTGGCCTACAAAGACCACGTAAGCGAGATGATTGACATCAGCGACGAGGACAGAAACCAATTCTTCGCCGAAGTCGCCCAAGTAGGCAAAGTCATCCACAAACTCTTCAACCCCGACAAAGTAAACTACGGCGCATACGGCGACACCGGCTGCCATCTCCATATGCACATCGTCCCCAAATACAAAGACAAAGACGAGTGGGGCGGCACCTTCCAGATGAACCCTGACAAGGTGTATTTAACCGACGAAGAATATGAGGCTATGGCCGAAAAATTCCGTGAAGCATTAAAATAGACAAGAGGATTTTAATTATATGATCAGTGCAAACAACGTAACATTGCGTGTAGGAAAAAAAGCCTTATTTGAGGATGTAAACATTAAATTTACCGAAGGAAACTGCTACGGTCTTATCGGAGCCAACGGCGCAGGAAAATCCACATTTTTAAAAATCCTGTCCGGCCAGTTAGAGCCCACCAACGGCGATATCGCCATTACTCCCGGCCAGCGCCTGTCCTTTCTCCAGCAGGACCATTTTAAATACGACCAATACCCGGTATTAGATACGGTCATTATGGGAAATTTAAGACTATACCAGGTGATGAAAGAAAAAGATGCCATCTACATGAAAGAAGACTTTTCCGATGAAGACGGCATCAAAGCCGCAGACTTAGAGGCAGAATTCGCAGAGATGAACGGATGGGAGGCCGAATCCGATGCCGCCAACCTGTTAAACGGTTTAGGAGTAGACACAGAATACCACTACACCATGATGAAGGACTTAAACAGCTCCCTGAAGGTAAAAGTACTTCTGGCCCAGGCCCTCTTCGGCAATCCTGACATCCTGCTTTTAGACGAGCCCACCAACCACCTGGACTTAGACGCCATCGCATGGCTGGAAGAGTTCCTGATTACCTTTGAGAACACCGTAATCGTAGTCTCCCATGACCGCTACTTTTTAAATAAAGTGTGCACTCACACGGCGGACATCGATTATGGAAAGATTCAGCTGTATGCCGGAAACTATGATTTCTGGGTAGAGTCCAGCCAGCTTATGGTAAAACAGATGAAGGAGGCCAACCGGAAGAAGGAAGAGAAGATCAAAGAACTGCAGGAATTCATCCAGCGCTTCTCGGCCAATGCCTCCAAATCAAAGCAGGCTACTTCCAGAAAACGTGCCCTGGAAAAAATTGAGCTGGATGATATCAAGCCATCCAGCAGAAAGTATCCCTATATTGATTTCCGCCCGTTCCGCGAGATTGGCAATGAAGTTCTGACTGTGGATAACCTGACAAAAACCATCGACGGCGTAAAAGTGCTGGACCATGTCTCCTTTATTTTGAACCGGGAGGACAAGGTGGCTTTAGTAGGCCCTAACGAGCAGGCCAAGACCGTACTGTTCAAGATTCTGTCAGGGGAAATGGAGCCGGATGAGGGAAATTACAAATGGGGATTGACTACCAGCCAGGCCTATTTCCCGAAAGACAACAGTGCCGAATTCAACAATGACGAGACAATCGTAGACTGGCTGACCCAGTATTCTCCGGAAAAAGACGTGACCTATGTCCGCGGATTCCTGGGAAGAATGCTGTTTGCCGGCGAGGATGGCGTGAAAAAGGTAAAGGTTTTATCCGGCGGCGAGAAGGTGCGGTGTATGTTGTCCAAACTGATGATATCCGGCGCCAATGTACTGATGCTGGATGAACCTACGGACCATCTGGACATGGAGGCAATCACGGCATTGAACAATGGCTTGATGAAATTCCCGGGCGTATTGATTTTCTCCTCCCGGGATCATCAGATTGTGCAGACCACTGCCAACCGGATTATGGAGATTGTAGGCGGCCAGCTGATTGACAAGATTACCACCTATGACGAATATCTGGCCAATGATGAGATGGCACGTAAGAGACAGGTATTTACGGTTGTGAATACGGAGGATGAGATCGAAGAGGAAGATTAATGTGCCAACAGAATCTTGTCAGATTACAGGACAAAATTTATAAATAATTCATACTCACATAAAATCTTGCTGGAATCAACAAAAATCGTCCTAGGTAAAATCTTTAAAATTAGGTATAATGAAAGAACTGTGATTGATATTTGAATGACAATCTTAGGAGGAGGTATATTCTATGAAGACATTGTCGGAATTTGTCAAAAAGCAGGAGTATCTGGTGTGTGTAGACTCTGACGGCTGCGCCATGGACACTATGGACATCAAGCATATCCGGTGTTTCGGACCATGTATGATTGAAGAGTGGGGGCTGGGACAGTGGCGTCAGACGATTTTAGACCGCTGGAATGATATTAACTTATATTCCATGACAAGGGGGATAAACCGTTTTTTAGCCCTGGCTATGACCCTGGAAGAGGTTAATCGTGATTACTGCAAGATTGACGGAGTCGAGGCATTCAGCGCATGGACGAAAGAAGCCGATGAACTGTCCAACGGTTCCGTAGGCCGTCAGGCAGAGGAGACGGGACAGGAGATTTTTAAGAAGGCTCTTGCCTGGTCCGTGGCGGTAAATCAGGCCATCAATCAGCTGCCGGAAGAGAAAAAAGTTCCTTTCGAGGGGGTGAAGGAAGGACTGAGAGCAGCTCATGAGAAGGCGGATGTGGCTATTGTCTCTTCGGCGAATCTGGAGGCGGTATTGGAAGAGTGGCAGAAGCACGGACTTATGGACAGCGTGGACGTATGCCTGACTCAGAACGTAGGGAGCAAGGCCCTCTGTATCAGCAAGATGCTGGAGCATGGTTTCCCTAAGAATCATGTTCTGATGGTAGGGGATGCGCCGGGCGATTTAGGCGCTGCCGAGAAGAACGGAGTTCTCTATTATCCCATTCTGGTGAGAAGAGAGAAGGAATCCTGGGAACGTTTTGTAGAGGAAGCTCTTCCCAAATTCCTGGACGGAACCTATGAGGGAGAGTACCAGGAGCAGCAGAAGACTATGTTTAAAGAAAACTTATCATAGTTTTCATCAATAACCGGTGGGCAAAAACAAGGATTTGTGTAGAAAGGGGTACTTTTATTTATGGTAGATTTGAAGAAGAAGCCATATTATTTATCTGATGAGCAGATCCGGTGGGTGGAAGAGACCATCGCATCCATGACCATTGAGGAGAAGATCGGACAACTGTTTGTAAACATGGTGACGGACCGTTCTCCCCAGGCGCTGAAAGAGGTACTGGATACCTACCATCCGGGAGCGATTCGTTATCAGAACGCACCGGCAGAAGTTTTATATGAGCAGAACCGGGTTCTGCAGGAATCCACCAAGATTCCGCTTTTGATCGCATCTAACTGTGAACAGGGCGGCAACGGGGGTGTGGGCGGCGGTACGCCGTTAGCCTGCGGGGCAGCCATCGCAGCTACCGGAAGCGAGGATGTGGCTTATGAGGCGGCAAAGCTTAGTGCGGCGGAGGGATGTGCCGTAGGCTGCAACTGGAACTTTGCGCCTATTGTAGACTTGACTTATAACTGGAGAAATACCATTGTTCAGCTGAGAGCATTTAATGATAATCCGGATGACGTCATCCGGTTTGCAAAAGCATTTTTTAAGGGAACCAAAACCCAGAACATGGCCACCTGTATGAAGCATTTTCCGGGAGACGGCACGGAGGAGAACGACCAGCACCTGATTATGGGAATCAACGATATGTCCTGTGAAGACTGGGATAAGACCTTCGGAAAAGTATACCGGGAACTGATCGACGACGGCGTTATGACCGTTATGGCAGGTCATATCGCACTTCCGGCCTACTCTAAGAAGCTGAGGCCGGGCATCAAGGATGAGGAGATCCGCCCCGCCACCCTGGCTCCGGAGCTGATTACGGATTTACTGAAGGGCCAGCTGGGATTTAACGGACTGGTTGTGACAGATGCTTCCCATATGATCGGCATGTTTGGCGCTACCGTTCCGAGAAGAGAGCAGGTGCCGGGAGCCATTGCCGCCGGCTGTGATATGTATCTGTTCTTTAATGACAGAGAAGAAGACTTCGGATATATGATGGAAGGCTACCGCAACGGAACCATTACGGAAGAGCGGCTGAATGACGCCCTTCACCGGATTTTAGGCGTGAAGGCTGCATTGAACCTTCATGTTCTCCAAAAAGAAGGAAAACTTATGCCTTCCAAAGAGAATCTGTCCATTGTCAGCTGTCCGGAGCACCGTCAGGCAGCGGCAAGGCTGGCGGACCAGTTTGTTACCTTAGTAAAAGACAGGGATCACTATCTTCCCATGACACCGGAGAAATATAAACGCCTGAAGCTGATCTACATCGGCGGAGAAGGCCATGTGGTTGCCGGCCAGCTGTTAAAAGGCGACGACGAGATTGTAAAGGCAGACATTATCCGCCAGCTGACAGAGGCAGGATTCGAAGTGGATGCCGAAGACATGACTGCGAAAGGTAAGATTGAGGAGTTTAAGAAACGTTACGATGCGGTATTCCTGGTACTGAACGTGTCAGGATTCGCCCAGTATAATACCATGCGTGTGAAATGGGACCTGCCTACAAAGCAGCCATGGTATATGAGCGAAGTTCCCACCATTGTTTTGTCAGCATCATTCCCGAATATGTTAATAGACGTACCTATGGCAAGATGCTATGCCAACTCTTATATGAGCCATCCGGAGGCCATTCATGCGGCGCTGGAGAAGCTGATGGGCAAGTCAGAATTCAAAGGGAAATACAATGACAATGTATTCTGCGGCCGCTGGGAGACCAGGTTTTAAGGAAACAGTTACACAGCAAATTTTTCACTTACGTGAATGATTTGATACAAGGCTTCCTTTGCCGGGCTTGCAGACGGTGCGGGGTGCTATGGCCTGACAGGCCAGGGAAGACATAAATCATAAGACATCGGTCTGTCAAAAAAATTTAGGAGGATAATAAAATGGCTGAAAAAACAAGTAACAATGGTATTCACCGCGCGAAACTCTGGGAAATCGGTTTCTACGCTTTGAATAATACGTCTACCAACCTTTATATGAGTTTGGTAGGATATATCTCCTACTATCTGGTAGGTATCGTCGGAGTAGGTGTTGTGTTTGCCGGTTCTTTTATTACGTTCATGCGTGTCTGGGACGGCGTGACAGACCCCTTTGTAGGAATGCTTGTAGACAGAACCAATACAAAGTTCGGCAAGAACCGTCCGTTTATTGTACTTGGTAATGTGATTTT
>CAYWRB010000203.1:0-5517 GCA_964460025.1 uncultured Hungatella sp. | reverse complement strand
ATAGGTTTATATAAGTTTAACTTCTGCACAGCTTCTTTCCTTAAACTGTTCACAACACTATAATCAAAATCTACACTAAGCTTTCTGTTCTCCAATTTTTTAAACTGAGCAACCTGCTGTTTTTGTCTGCGTATATATCCCTCATATTTGATATTTATATTAATTTGCTCTCTGGTATCTGCCGGTAAATCAGGCATATTCAAATCAATTTCATGTAACATAGAATAATCCAATTCCGGTCTTCTCACCAACTCTGCCAAGGTTGCTCCTGTTTTCAAGGGAGTACTCCCATGTTTTTCCAAAAATTTTTGTATCTCTGCGTTTGCTCCAATGTTGGTATTTTCCAAACGTTTAATTTCTTCTTCAATATCTTTTTCTTTCCGGATCACTTTCTCATATTCTTCATCAGAAACCAGACCAATCTCATGTCCAATTTTACGAAGTCTTAAATCTGCATTATCCTGTCTCAATAAAAGACGATATTCCGCCCGTGATGTCATCATCCGATAGGGCTCATGATTCTCCTTTGTCACAAGATCATCAATCAATACACCAATATAAGCCTGAGAGCGATCCAATACATAAGGTTCTCTCCCAAATACTTTCATAGCAGCATTTACCCCTGCCATAAATCCCTGAGCTGCTGCCTCCTCATATCCTGAACTTCCGTTAAACTGTCCTCCGCTAAATAATCCCTCAATCTTTTTAAATTCCAGAGTTGCCTTTAACTGAAGAGAATTGATACAGTCATATTCAATGGCATAAGCATTTCTCACAATTTTTACATGTTCCAGCCCCGGAACTGTCTTATACATGGCATGCTGGACATCTTCCGGCAATGAACTGGACATTCCTCCCAGGTACATTTCATTGGTATATAATCCTTCAGGTTCAATAAAAACCTGATGACGTTCCTTATCCGGAAATTTCACCACCTTATCCTCAATGGAAGGACAATATCTGGGACCTGTTCCCTCAATGGCACCGGAAAACAAAGGAGATCTGTCCAAATTACTTCTAATAATTTCATGGGTCTTTTGGTTTGTATAAGTTAACCAACAAGAAACCTGATCCTTTTGAATAGAATCCGGATCCGTGGAAAATGAAAATGGAACAATTCTCTCATCTCCCAGCTGCTCTTCCATTTTCGTAAAATCAATACTTCTCTTATCTACCCGGGCAGGAGTTCCCGTCTTAAAACGAAACATTTCAATTCCATGTTCCTTCAAAGAATCCGTAAGATGAGTAGCCGCCTGAAGTCCATTGGGACCTGTTGGATTGCTGACGTCTCCATAGATGCATCTGGCATTCAAATAAGTTCCGGTTGCTAAAACCACGGCTTTGCTGTGATATATGGCTCCCGAAAAGGTTTTGACGCCCTCTATTTTTCCATTTTCCACAAGAATCTCAGACACTTCTGCCTGCCTGAGAGTCAGATTACCCGTATTTTCCAAAGTTTTTCTCATCTGTCTGGAATAATCCTGTTTATCGGCCTGAGCTCGAAGGGAATGGACAGCAGGTCCTTTAGATTCATTTAACATTTTTGACTGAATAAAAGTCTTATCAATATTCTTTCCCATCTCACCGCCTAAGGCGTCCAGTTCTCTTACCAGATGCCCCTTGGAACTTCCTCCAATATTAGGATTGCAGGGCATCAAAGCAATACTGTCAATACTTACCGTAAAAAGAATTGTTTTCAATCCCAGCCTGGCACATGCCAAAGCCGCCTCGCATCCCGCGTGTCCGGCCCCTACCACGGTCACATCATAATTTTCTTCCAAATAAGGCATAATTCCTCCCAATTATCCACATAATCAAACTTTACTTTCCCATACAAAATTTTCCAAATATTTCATTAACCAAATCGTCTTCAACAGCTTCTCCTATGATACTTCCCAACTGTTCATAAGCATTCATTAGATCAATGGAATAAAAATCTTCCGGCACTCGATCTTCAACAGCATTCCAAACCATTTTCAGGCTTTCCAGACTTTCCATAAGCGCTGTCTTATGACGGATATTGGTCACATAAACCTGATCATTAAAGTCAATCTCACCTTTATAAAACATAGAAAGAATCTCTTTTTCTAATTTTTCAATTCCCGTCTTCTCTTTCGCCGATATGGAAATCACAGGATGACCTGTAAGCGCTTCCAGCTGCTTGCTCTCAACAATCTGTGCCAGATCAGACTTATTAAGCAGGATCAATGCTTTCCTGTCCCTTATTATATGGATAATCTCCCTGTCATTCTCATCCAGAGGGATCGAACCATCAACCACATAGATAATCAGATCTGCTTCCTGTGCCTCCTTCTTTGCCCTGGAGACTCCGATTTGTTCCACCATATCATCTGTGTCTCTGATTCCGGCCGTATCCACCACATGTAAACTGATCCCCTGCAGATAAATATGTTCTTCCAAAATATCTCTGGTCGTCCCCGCAATCTCCGTAACGATAGCCCTCTCTTCTCCCACTAATGTATTTAAAAGAGAGGACTTTCCCACATTAGGTTTTCCCATGATAACCGTACGGATTCCTTCTGTCATAATTCTTCCATTATCAGAAGATTCAATCATCCTTTCCAATTCATCCATCATAGGAGGCAGCTTTTCTTTTAATACTTCTCCATATCCATCTAAGGAAATGTGTTCCGGATCATCCAACGCGGATTCAATAAATGCAATCTCATAGATGATCTTTTCTCTGAGAGTTTGGATCCTCCTTGAGATTTCTCCATTTAACTGTTTCACAGAACTTTGTAAGGCATATTCATTTTTCGCATTGATCACATCGATCACTGCCTCTGCCTGGGAAAGGTCGATCCTCCCATTCAAAAAAGCGCGCTTTGTAAATTCACCAGGTTCAGCCAGTCTGGCTCCATAACGAATGACTGTCTCCAATATTTTTTTCATCACCAAAACGCCGCCATGGCAGTCAATTTCTATGGTATCTTCCGCCGTATAGCTGTGAGGCCCCTTCATAATCAGGACAAGGACCTCATCTACCATCTGATCCCCATCAAAAATATAACCATATTGTATGGTGTGAGTCTGACCCGTATTGATTTTACCACCGTTCTTCTTTCTAAAAATACGGTCTATAACAGAAAAAGCTTCCTCTCCACTGATACGAATAATCCCGATTCCTGAACTGGACATCGGAGTAGCAATGGCGGCAATTGTATCTGTCTTCATAATTTTGTCTCCATATTTTCATAATTCTTTCAAAAAAAGGAGCCGCCGCAAGATTCTTCCTCATGCAACTGCTCCCCTTCCCGTTTATGACTGCTGATTATTGCGATTACCCCTATTCTCTCTGTTTTCTCTTCCCTCTCTTTTTAAAGAAACGACTACATGACGGAACGGGTCCTCTCCTTCACTTCTGGTAACGACATATTTATCATTCTGCAAAGCCGCATGAATGATTCTTCTCTCATAAGGATTCATAGGCTCCAGGGATACGTTTCTTCTGGTTCTTTTTACCTTATAAGCAATATTTTTAGCCAGAGTCTCCAAGGTTTCTTTTCTTCTGGCACGGTAATTTTCCGTATCCAGCTTCACTCTCAGGTATCCTTCTGATTCCTTATTCACCACCAAACTTACCAGGTACTGAAGAGAATCCAGGGTCTGCCCCCTCTTGCCAATCAAAATACCCATATCAGCGCCAGACATATCCACAGTTAATTCTCTGTCTGACTCGTTAAAAGAAGTACTGATCTGCACATCAATGCCCATAGCCTTAAACACCTGTCCCAGGAAATCCTTTGCTGCCTTATCACAGGCTTCCACATTGATAGGTTTTGCCGGTTTTTCACTCTTCTCCGGTTTTTCCGACTTCGATGACTTCTCAGCCTTCTCTGTTTTTTCGGCTTTTTCAGATTTATCCGGCTTTTCCGTCTTCTCTACCTTTTCCTGTTTCTGTTTATTTTCCTGTTTATGCTTTGGTTCCGATTTCTGCTTCGGTTCATTTTTAGGTTCTGATTTTTCCTTCTTGCTCTCTTTCTTTGATTCTTTAGGCTCTTTTTTCGGAACCTCCTTTTCCTTCTTTGGTTCTTTCATTTCTTTTTCTTTAACAGGCTGAGGCTGACTTTCCGCCTTAATTGATTCAAACAGATTGTCCATTTCCAGGTTATTGTCTCTCTTCTTCTTAGCCTGAATCACGACATTCTTGCTGAATAAGCCTAAAAATCCTGAACTTCCCTTTTCAACCACCGTATAATCCAGATTATCACTGGTAGTACCCAGCTCAATCAAAGCTTTTGTAATGGCCTCATCCAAAGTTTTTGCAGTTACCGTAATCATATCCATAGGTACCCCTCCTATTTACTGCGTTTCTCATTCTTCTCATTATATTTTTGAACCATCGCGGCCTTCGCGGCCAAACTTCCAGGTTTCGCGTTCTGATTATAATATTCCGTTGATTCCTTTATGGTCTTTTGAACCTTCTCCATCTTTGCATTCTTTTCTGCTTCTTCCTTTTCCTCTGCCTCCTGAAGCCGTTTTAAAGTCTGGCTTGCATTGCCATTGATTTTCGTGGGAGGAAGGCCTTTTTTTGCACGTTTCTTATTGGCCTTTTCCACATTTTTCGCAATCATCTCATCAATATCCACTTTACTTAAATATGCATTGACACCCATCTGCTGAATCACCTGCAGTAAACTGCTGACTACCCAGTAGACACCGATCCCCAAAGGAAATGAAAAACAGAAAAATACGGACATCAACGGCATGGTCACGTTCATGGATTTCATCATATCAGCACCCATCCCCTGGTTGCCGTCTCCGGACGGCTGAGCAGGCTGATTGGCGCTAACCAGCTTAGTACTGTACCACTGGGTCAAACCGGATAAGATAGGAATCAAAAATGCAATGATCACTACTCCGATAGAAAATGCTCCTTTATCCCTTACAAATCCCATAATCACATTAAAGGGAGTATAAGAAATATTCATTCCTAAAAACTGCTGCATCCGGTTAATTGCCTGGATTACATTCTCTCCGGCATTTGTGGTAACCGATGCAATATCAGGAAATGCTGACGTTAACTCCCCCCACTGAGCCGGGGTCAATTTATAAAGCAGATCCACTACCTTGTCCATATCTGAATAATCCGCATTGGCAAGCCTATAGCTCTCTGCCAGACTGGTAAATACCTGGTTGGAAGCAAAATTAGAAGGCAACTTTTCAATGATCAGGTCAAAATAATGACGAACAGAAGACACATAGGCAGGAATTCTGTAGATAACCTGATACAGAGCAAGAAGAATAGGAAGCTGAATCAAAAGCGGAAGACATCCTCCAGTCATGGACGTGCCATATTTGTCATATACGGCTCTGGTCTCCACATTCATCTTCATCATAGATTCGTTATCTTTTTTATCTTTGTACTTCTTCTGGATCGCCTGAAGCTCCGGCTGCATGACAGCCATCAGTTTACTGGATTTTTGCTGGTTCAGTGTCAACGGAAACATAATAAGCTTCATAACCACTGTAAACAAAATAATACTTAAACCAATA
>CAYWRB010000202.1:0-5519 GCA_964460025.1 uncultured Hungatella sp. | reverse complement strand
GGCAGGTGGAAATGTGAAGATCGGCTGTATGATCTGCTATGACAGGGAATTTCCGGAAAGCGCAAGGATTCTTATGCTGAAAGGCGCGGAAGTCATTCTTGTGCCCAATGCCTGTCCTATGGAGATTAACCGGCTGTCACAGCTTCGTGCCAGAGCCTACGAAAATATGGTTGCGGTTGCAACATGCAACTATCCTGAGGGCAAGCCTGACTGCAACGGCCATTCTTCGGTGTTTGACGGAGTTGCCTACCACCGTCACGAAGCCGGTTCCAGAGATATGGAGATATTGGAGGCCTCAAAGGAGGAAGGCATCTATATGGCAGAGATAGACATGGAGGCTCTTCGTGACTACAGAAGCAGGGAAGTTCACGGAAATGCATACCGGCGTCCAGAGAAGTATGGGCTGATAACATCCGAAAAATGTTACGCTTGGCTAAACAGATGAAATGAAGCTATGGCTTGCACCAGCTTGAGAGGCATGTTAAAATAGAGTTATAGCAGTAGTCGGAGAGGAGGAGACACAGTATGGGTATTTATGTAAATCCGGGGAATGCCGCTTTTGGAGAGGCAGTAAATTCTGCTATTTATGTGGACAAAACGGAATTGATTTCATACACGAATCGTGTTTTGAATACAAAACAGAAGAATATATGTGTCAGCCGTCCTCGTCGTTTTGGAAAGTCCATGGCAGCAGATATGCTGGTGGCTTATTATAGTAAAGGCTGTGATTCGGACAGTTTGTTTTCAGGGCGTAAAGCGGGGCACTCAGAACCTTATAAAAAATATTTAAATCAGAGAAATGTGATTCGGCTGGATATCCAAAGATTTCTGGAATCGGAAGGTGATCTTGACCGTTTTATTTTAGAGATCGAAAAAGCGGTTATTGATGAATTGGAAGCAGAATTTCCTGAGGTCCGGGGAGTTGATGCCGGATGTAGGCTTAAGTTTGTTCTCAGCAAAATATATAGTCAGGTTGGAGAGGGATTCATTTTTATAATAGATGAGTGGGATTGCGTATTTCGCTTTGCTAAAGAGCGTGAGGATGTACAGAAGGCTTATCTAGATTTTTTGAGAGGGCTGTTTAAGGGAGCGGAATATGTAGATTTGGCTTATATGACAGGAATCCTTCCGATTAAAAAATATGGGGAACACTCGGCAATCAATATTTTTGATGAATATTCCATGGTTGACCCGGCAGAGCTGGCAGGTTTTTTTGGATTTACGGAGGAAGAAGTTGTTGGACTTTGCAGGCAAAGAGGGATTGACTTTTCGGAACTTCAGAGTTGGTATGACGGATATATTTTAAATGGAATTCACATATATAATCCCAAATCTGTTGTAGATGCAATGATACGCGGAAAATTTAAAAGCTATTGGACCGGTACGGAGACGTATGAGGCACTGAAGATCTATATTGATTTAAATTTTGACGGGTTGAAGGAAGCGGTTATCGAGATGCTTAGCAATGTGAATTGCAAAATAGACCCGTCAACCTGCCAAAACGATATGAAAACGTTTAAAACAAAGGATGATGTTCTTACATTGCTGGTCCATCTTGGATATCTGGCATTTGATGAGATGAGATCAGAGGTTTTTATTCCAAATCAGGAGATAGCCCAAGAATTTTTAAGGTCGGTGAAGATGGGAGGATGGTCTGGTCTGTTGCAGGCTTTGAATCGTTCCGAAAGGCTGCTTCAAAGTACTTGGAAAATGGATGGGAAAGCCGTAGCAGAAGGGATGGAAGCGATTCACAGTGAGACTGCCTCGATGCTGAAGTATAATGATGAGAACTCTCTTACCTGTACGGTGCTTATGGCATATTATAGCGCAAAAGGATATTATATGAATCCGGTTATGGAATTACCGTCAGGAAAGGGATTTGCCGATGTAGTTTATCTGCCCAGAAGAGATGTGGACAGACCGGCATTGGTGGTGGAACTGAAGTGGAATAAATCTGCTGAGGGAGCAATTGCCCAGATTAAGGACAGACAGTATACATCCTGGCTTCAAGGGTATACAGGCAATATTCTTTTGGTAGGTATCGATTATGATGAGAAAAAAGGACACACATGTATGATTGAGAAATATATGAAGGAGTAAGATATGACCACGTCTTCCGGATGGGATGCATGATGGATTTGGAGCAGCTTGCTTTGTCTGCATTCTAAAGTAACATTTGGATCGCCCTTGACAATCTTTAAAAATTGTCGTAGAATCAGTCTACGGTTAAAAATGCCTTCGCGTCATTCGCCAAATACACGTGCGAGCACCGCACTTGGCGTATTGCCGGCAAACATAAACAAATCGGCTGAGAAAAGGATTATTAAGCTGACATACATGACAGAGAGGAAGCCATCTGCTGAGAGGTTTCCATGTCCCTGAAAGCCCAACCTGCCTTGGAGCCCCGTATGAAAATGCGGCGTATGTCCGGCGTTAACGGAGAAAGAGGTGAGTTATGAGAGAGTCTGGTTTTATGACCATATTCTCCATGATTAATCAGGGTGGTACCGCCGAATCACATTGTCATTTGGTCCCTTGTCGTAAAGACAGGGATTTAGATGACTTTTTTTATAGGAAAAAATATTTATTAAGAGGAGGATTATCATGGCAAGCGACAAGAAATTGGTGGAGGCAGTCACATCCATGGATGTAGATTTTGCCCAATGGTACACCGACGTAGTGAAAAAAGCAGAATTGTGCGATTATGCAAGCGTAAAAGGATGTATGGTGATCAAACCTGCCGGATACGCACTTTGGGAGAACATCCAGAAGGAACTGGATAAGTGGTTCAAGGAAACCGGCGTAGAGAACGTATACATGCCCATGTTCATTCCCGAAGGACTTCTTCAGAAAGAGAAGGACCATGTAGAAGGATTTGCGCCTGAAGTGGCGTGGGTCACCTATGGCGGGATGCAGCCTCTGCAGGAGCGCCTGTGTGTAAGGCCTACGTCAGAGACACTTTTCTGTGACTACTATAAGAATGACATCCATTCCTACAGAGACCTGCCCAGATTATATAACCAGTGGTGTTCCGTAGTCAGATGGGAGAAAACCACCAGGCCCTTCCTCCGTTCCAGGGAATTCCTATGGCAGGAAGGCCACACAGCCCATGCCACGGCAGAAGAAGCAGAAGCAAGGACAGAGCAGATGTTGAACCTGTACGCAGACTTCTGTGAAAAAGTCCTGGCAATCCCCGTAATCCGCGGCCGCAAGACCGACAAAGAAAAATTTGCAGGCGCAGAAGCCACTTACACCATCGAAGCACTGATGCACGACGGGAAAGCCCTCCAGAGCGGCACAAGCCACAATTTCGGCGACGGCTTTGCCAGAGCCTTCAACATCCAGTTTGCCGACAAAGACAATACCCTAAAATACGTACACCAGACCTCCTGGGGAATGAGCACCCGCATCATCGGCGCCATCATCATGGTACACGGAGACGACAACGGCCTGGTTCTTCCGCCAAAGATTGCCCCCACCCAGATTATGATTGTACCAATTCAGCAGAAAAAAGAAGGCGTTCTGGACAAAGCATATGAACTGAAAAGCCGTCTGACAGCCTCCGGTTTCCGGGTAAAAGTAGACGACTCCGACAAGAGCCCTGGATGGAAGTTCAGCGAGTGCGAGATGAGAGGAATTCCGCTGCGTGTAGAAATCGGACCAAAAGACATGGAGAACAACCAGGCAGTCCTGGTACGCCGCGACACCCACGAAAAGACAGCGGTATCCTTAGATAACCTGGAAGCAGAAGTAGAAAAAATCCTCGATACCATCCAGCAGGATATGTTTGAGAGAGCCAAAACCCACAGAGACACCCACACCTATGAAGCAACAGATTACGATTCCTTTGTCAAAGTTATCAATGAGAAACCAGGATTTGTCAAAGCCATGTGGTGCGGCTCCAGAGAATGCGAAGACAAGATCAAAGAAGATACCGGCGCAACCTCCCGCTGCATGCCCTTTAAACAGGAACATCTGGCCGATACCTGTGTCTGCTGTGGAAAACCGGCAAAAAAGATGGTATACTGGGGCAGAGCATACTAATCACAAATTAAAGAAGGCAGCCCATAGAATGTACTCCCGTAGTCTCAGACTGCAGAGAGGCCCCGAGCGTACATGAGGCCATATAAAGGAGAAATCGAGAATGATGATACAGATGCCAAAAGAGGCTCAGGAAATTCTGGAAAAATTAAATCACCACGGTTTTGAAGCCTATATCGTAGGCGGCTGTGTCAGAGATTCTCTTCTGAAAAAGGAGCCGGAGGACTGGGATATCACCACTTCGGCAAGACCAGAAGAAGTGAAAGCCATTTTCGGCCATACCATTGACACCGGAATCCAGCACGGAACCGTCACGATCATGCGCGGAAAAAAAGGATACGAGGTAACCACTTACCGAATCGACGGCAAATACGAGGACGGCAGACATCCCAAAACCGTAGAATTTACCTCCAGCCTGGAAGAAGACCTAAAACGCCGCGACTTCACCATCAATGCCATGGCCTACAGCCCGGCAGAAGGCCTTATCGACATGTTCGGCGGAGTCCAGGACTTAACGGCAAAAACAATCCGATGCGTAGGAACAGCCGCAGACCGTTTCACCGAAGACGCCCTCAGAATCCTGAGGGCTGTCCGTTTTTGTGCCCAGCTGGGATTTGAGATTGAACAGCAGACCTGG
The DNA here is from genome assembly GCA_964460025.1 of uncultured Hungatella sp. Lineage (GTDB taxonomy): Bacteria > Bacillota > Clostridia > Lachnospirales > Lachnospiraceae > UBA3402. The sequence continues at coordinate 841 of CAYWRB010000202.1, read as the reverse complement.
GATGCAATAAAAACCATAGCCCCCAATCTGTCCAAAGTCAGCAAAGAGCGAATCCAGACAGAACTTACCAAGCTCCTCATATCCCCCCACCCAAACCACATAAAAGACATATTCACATGCAGCCTAGAAACCTATATTTCCCCTGCATTTGCCGCCCTGAACCCCGAAACCATTTTCATAAACCCCAAGCTTCCTCCTGAGAAATATCTCCGCTGGGCATCCTGCCTCAAAGACCGTTCCCCCGAAGAAGCCGCCTGCATTTTAAGAGATTTAAAGATGGACAACGATACCATCAATAAAGTAAAACTTTTGGTATCCATGTGCCCCCGGCCCATAGGCCTGACTCCCGCAGAAATCCGCCAAACCATGAGTCAGATGCCGCCCCAGCTATTCGACAGCCTGCTACTCCTAAAATGCTCCCTGGAAGACCCAGACAACCCCAAATACTCCAAAACAACAAAAGCCGCCGACACTCAGCAATTTGGTATTCCGCCCCAGAATTCAATCCAAAGCCATATATCCTGCCATCTTAACCAACTAGAACAGATCCGGCACACAGCCCAGGAAATCCGCCGCCGCGGCGACTGCACCAGTCTGAAAACCCTTGCCGTCACCGGAAACGACCTGATCGCCCAGGGAATAAAACCAGGCAAACAAATAGGCGAGACCCTTCAGGCCCTCTTAAACCTGGTCCTCGAACACCCCGAAAAGAACCAGAAAGAGCTTCTGCTGTCTACAATACGACCTACAGAATAGTCACACATTAACTATTCAGGCATACCACATTGTCTCCTGCGTAGATTTTGGCTGCTCCGGGGAATGGATTCATCACTTGACCACC
>CAYWRB010000201.1:3733-5621 GCA_964460025.1 uncultured Hungatella sp. | reverse complement strand
CATTGAAGCGTTATACCAGTGAAGCACAGGACTATACTACCGCATTATCCCAAGGATTATTGGAGCCCAATAAAGAGTATCGATATGAAATTGTTTTGTGGGATTTCTTTGGCAATAGTTTTACCGCGTCGGATAAAGTCTGCTGGGGAAGCACAGAACGGCAGACAGGCTCTGATTACTATAAAGCTTCCGGATATGACGTGACGGGAACCATATATCATCCCAGAATTTCAGATGAAAGGGACTGGAAGACAAGTCTGATCCTTGGAAGCCAGCGTTTCTGGGGATATACTCACACCAGCAAGACGGTTCCGAAGGCAACGCTCAGGCAGATTACCATTGAAAAGCCTCAGGAAACCTTATCGAAAGCCCAGCTGTCGGTAGCGATTGAAGATGAGCATCATGCGCTGATCACAGGACCGGCTGATTCCGGTATATCAGGAACTGCCCCTGATAATTATAAGGTTTATTTTGCGTTGTATTCCGCGGCAAATGGTTTGGGAGAGGGCAGAGAGATCCCCATAAGCGTAAGCCGGAATGCGGACGGAACGGTTCTCGTAAAAGGAGATGAGAACGGAAGCCGCTTCTGTTATGTAGAAAAAGAGGCCTTACCAAATGGAAAAGGGATTACTTATCTGGTAGACGGTTTGACAGCCGGAGAATCCTATATGCTTCGTGTATACGGAAGCTATAATCTAAATGATAACTTGGGCAATATATATGATCAGGAACTGGGCAGTCTGCGTTTTGGGACAACCCCGTTAAGCGCTTACGGGCGGATGTATTATACATTAAATGCCAGCCATATAAAAACAGAGCAACCGTCCGTAGAGAGCTATGACCATACAAAATATGAAAGTGCTACCGCACAGAAGCTTTCCATAGCCATTAATACAAGAAGAACCAATCCGATACTGGCTTATTATTATTTTGACAGGATTCATTTGGAACTAAGGGAAAAGACAAGCGGGGAACCCCTCATTCGTTTTAACTTTGCCAAAGAAAACAGGGAAGGGCTTTTCGGATTGTTCAACAGAACCATTACGATTACGGAGGATGATCTTGATCAGGATGATTCTCACTATTATACCTATAAGCTGGAAGGATCCCGCTTAGGGGCGGCTGACGGCACAAAAGATTACAGTTATGAACTGCTCAGTGCAAAGATGAATGATTCCCAGGTTCCTGCCGTTGAACTGCGGATCCCCGTAACGGTCCTGCCGGAATCCGTAAGCCATCCGGATATGAATGATCAAGGGAAGAGAACGTACCGGTTTAACTTGTGGGAAGCATTTTTGGCAGTAGATGTACCGCCGGATGGAAATGGAGAGGAAAAGTTTTCATCAGCCGAGCAAAAAACAGAATTATTGCTGACCTTTGGAGAGAAGAGCCTTCAGAGCATTACGGCATACGTCCTTGCATCAGAGAGCTTTGCCTCCCAGGGAGCGCAGGATGACCACAATGTTACGGCCTCCTCCCAGACCTATTATCAAAAGGGATTTACCACATTGGCGGAGATGCCCTATGTAACCATAGGCGGTGTTCTTCAGATAGGCAGATATCTGTATCTGGAGGATATTGACTTTCATGATGTGGATAAATGTATCGATCAAAGAAATGTTATGCTGCGCAATGTAAATACCAGCAGGAATAATCTGACATCGACACAGTCTTTTAAGGTGGATTATGAAGCCATAAGCAGCGGACGCATTGCAGAGGCCAGGTTCGATTCTCTGAATATGGGTTCTAAGTATGAACTGGAGATTGTTCCGGTGGATATACGGCGGACTTTAAGAACTACCGCACCAAGATATCAGAACGAAATATTGAAGGTTTCTCCCTATACGGCGGGAGAAGGTGTGGTAGGAAATCTTTTTATGGCAGGAAT
>CAYWRB010000201.1:0-3723 GCA_964460025.1 uncultured Hungatella sp. | reverse complement strand
AGACGGGATGGAGGAAGAAGAGGATGGGAAAACCAAATATCATACCGCAGCGGAATACAGCAAGTATGAGATAGGAAATTTCCAATATGGAACCGTAACCGGTGACAAAGGAGGAGATCCCGTAATCACACGAGGCGACAACAGAGCGGCTCATGTGATGGATCCCATGGCAGTAAAGCCAGGGCAGATTTATTATTTGAACCGACTGCACGAGACCAGGGGAAGCGCTGTAAACGCCGTATTTTTGGACAGAGACCGCAAACTTATAGGGCCAATTAAAAGAGTAAACTCCGACGGATATCTGAAAGTGCCGGAAGGCGCATACTATATGCAATTTTCTACCTATGGAACCCGGACCGGTTATCAGGCACAGGTTATTCTGGTATATGATGCGGATGACAAGGCTTTAACCCAGAAGCTTAAGATGGTTTCTCCTCAGATAAGTCCTGGGAGTGATGGAAGAACTGTAACTTTTACAAAAGAGGATTTGGGAGACGGCGATACCATCGCTTTTGTCAGCGGAGAATGGATTAACTATGACCGTATTAGAATGAGTTATAGAATTGACTCACAAGGACTGGCTGATGCACACTGCTACAGTGGAACAGCATTCATCAAGTTCCCGAGAGGAACAGAGAAGATTGTGGTTACAATAGATGGTGCTTACAGTTTTAAGAACTATAAGGGCGAAGACGTATCTCCGGATTTTCGTGTGATTGACAGCAAAAAGATAGATATTTTTTCCAACTACTACTATAATCTGTTAATCGCCGACTATCGTGCATTTGTCCACGACAACGGAGGAAAGAGCCTTGGAGATCCCAATTCCGGAGCAGTGAGAGTAACGGTAAAGGTCTTCGATGAGAATGGCAATGACCAGGGAGAGCTGAAAGAAGCCGGATTGGAAGGGCAGACAGATTCGGCAGGATACTATGAGGTACCAAAAAGCTTTGAGACAAAAACAGGGTACACCTATCGTCTGGCGTTGGAGGTCCAGTGGCGGAATAAATGGTATCCTTTGGATCAACAGGAATTTGTGGCTTCGGACAGTGAGTACAGTATTGCCACGGGCAATCAGATGATGAAATTAGCCGCATGGCCCTTCGGAAGGTTCCGTGTTATCGCTGATCTGGGAGAAATTGATCCCTATACGGTATTGAATTTAAAGGCAATCATAGGATCAGGCGGTAATTCTCCCGTAGGCTCATTTGGAGGGAAAATTGACGGCCAGGGACATTCCATGACAGTCGCTTTGCCAAGCAGCAGCTATTCCAGTTTCCTGAATATCGGAGACAGCGGTGTGCTTGAAAATCTGGATCTTACCTTCAACCTGGGGAATGGAAAAGAGTATATGCTTTACTATTATCCCATAGGAAGCAATTATGGGACCATAAGGAATACCATATTTAATGTGGACTTCGGAGAAGGTAATTTCAGGCATACGGAGACGTCAGGCGTCTGCGCTCATAACTATGGAGTGATTGAAAAGTTTGCCTTGTACTATAATACGGCAAAAAGCAACAATACCTACATGGGAAGCAGATGCGGCGGCTTAGCCTATAGAAACAGCGGAACAATCCGGGATGGAATCGTATATGGAGAAAGAGCGATCGATATAACAACCGGAGTGTATGGAGGTTCTCAGGATATCAGTATCGGCTCTACAGGCGGAGTGGTAGGAGAAAATTACTCTACCGGAGTAGTAGAACAGGTATTAGCCGTTTTGAACATGCGTGTGGAAAATCAGGGAATACCCGATCAGAAGAAGGTGTTGGGAAGCTATGGCCTTCTGGTGGGTTCCAACAGCGGCATCGTGAGAAACTGCTTTACCAGCGGAGAGATGTATCATCAGTACTGGCATAGAAATAATGACAGCTCTTTGGAGAGAAGAATCAGCGCTGCAAATATAGCATGGCCAGGGTGCAATTCCAGCAGCGCTTCGGCTGTCAGAAACTGTTACTATTTCTCTTCAGGAAAATATAAAGTCAGCAATGAAAACGTGAAGTATTTACCAGGGAGGGATGCCCTTAAAAGTCCGCAGTTTTATGGAGATACCATCAATCGGAACAGCAGCTTCGTGATTGAAAGCCAGCTGGCCGGAGAATTTTACCCGATCGTTGACATGCCTGAATGTATGGACGGCAAACAGAGAAATATTCCTTTAAATGCAGGAATGCCCAACAGTATTCCTACTTATATCAGTTCGGCTGTTGTAAGGGATGAGGAGGAGATGGTTTACCTGGAGGGAGAGAAGTTATCTTCCGAAACGGTAAAGAAAATTGAGGGTATTGTGAACCCGTCAGCCAATCCTTCCATGTCTGCCGTGCTGGAAAAGTTTTTGACTTATGAAGACGATGGTTCTGCAGCCGTAAACCGTCAATTTGCATTGGTTGATGCCATGATCAGCAACTTGAATCATTACAAGCTGGACAATATGAAGGTTGAAGGGATAACCACCCGGATATTGTCATCTGAAATTTCAGAGGGATTAAGCAGAATAACCATGTTTGTCACTCCATATGTGGAAAACTCAAGTGGAGAATGGAATCTCAGCTCTGTAACCGATTCCTATACCGCATCTCATAAAGTACTGTCATTTGATTATGGTTATAGTGACAGCATGAGGACAATAAGTGTAACCGATGAATCAATGAACATTGATTTTTACTATCCATTGTCCTATAAGACATGGAGAAATGCGCCGAGGAATGAGAAGGTTAATTACCGGTTAACAGAAGACATCTGTTTTAAGACAGGCGACGGATATTTTGAACGGGAAGCAGATATGCAGGAAGCCCTGATTTCTTTCCGAAGACCGGGAACTCCGGCGATCAACGGGATTTTTGACGGAGCCGGACATAAAATGGATTTCGGAGAAGTCTATGGAGCTTCGATGCCCTATTATTTCCGGGAAGTGGGAGTAGGAGGTGAAATCAGGAATTTAGATATAGAAAATCTGACGCTTTCAGGCAATGCCGGGGGGTATCTTGGTCTGATTCAGACAGCGAATTCAAAATCCACGCTGTCAGATATTCATATGCGGAATGTTACCTTGACAGATGCAGATCACTATGCGGGTGCTTTGGTGGCGTCAGCATCTGAAAATACAATTGTCAACTGTACGGTAAAGGATGCCAAGATTACCAGCAGTTCAACGGCAGTAAATCTGGCGGCCGGCGGAATAGCAGGGTATCGTTCTGGAAGGTGTATTATTAAAAATTCCTTTGTAAGAGGAGTTGCCATCAATGCAACGGAGGGAAATTCTGTCAGCGGAGTAGGTGGGCTTGTCGGAGTTGATTATTCCAATTCAACGATCAACTACCCAATGATTACGTCCTGCTATGCAGAGGGAAATATTCGTACCGGTTTTGCCAATGCGGGCGGACTTCTTGGAAAAGGATTTACCAGGGTTACCAGTGTGTGGAGTGCGGTAGATATCGCAGGAACCAATCATGTGGGGAGCCTGACAGGATATGCTTCCATATTGAATGATGTATATCAGGTCAATGCATATGCCGGGGCTGTAGTCAGCGGAGAGTTGTATGCTTCCAGCGAGAACATTGAAAATCGTATCATAGGATATTGGCAGAGGAAGCCGACGCCGGCGGATATTCAGACGAGGATAAGAAGGAGTTATGCATATGAGGAACAGCTGTTGAACAGCAGCCCAAGTAAAGAACCGATGGATGCGACGGCACTTGCTGACAGTGGGACAATGATGCG
>CAYWRB010000200.1:0-5622 GCA_964460025.1 uncultured Hungatella sp. | reverse complement strand
CGATCCACTCGGTCTGCATCTTCTTAACCTTCTCCGGCCAGTCTAACTTGTCCAGATCATTTAACAGGCGCTCCGCATAGGCAGTGATTTTTAACATCCACTGACGAAGATTCTTCTTGGTTACCGTGGCGCCGCACCGTTCGCAGCAGCCGTTTACTACTTCCTCGTTGGCCAGGCCGGTTTTACAGGAAGGACACCAGTTGATGGGGAACTCCTTCTCATAGGCCAGCCCCTTCTTGAACATCTGCACAAAAATCCACTGGGTCCATTTGTAGAATTCCGGATCCGTAGTGTTGACCTCCATGTCCCAGTCGTAGATGGAGGCGATCTGGTTGATCTGTTTTTTAATATTCTTTACATTCTCCGCAGTAGAAATCGCCGGATGGATTCCCATCTTGATGGCGTAATTCTCCGCCGGAAGGCCGAATGCATCCCACCCCATGGGGTGGATCACATAATGCCCCTTTAAGATCTGATAACGGCTCCACACATCGGAGATTACATAACCTCTCCAGTGCCCTACATGCAGGCCGCTGCCTGACGGATACGGGAACATATCCAGACAGTAGTATTTGGGCTTCTTGCCGTCGTTTACGTTGATTGGGTTCTTCTCCCAATTCTCTCTCCACTTCTTTTCTATGGCGCTGTGATTGTATGCTGCCATGATTTTCCTCCTTTTTCACCTAAAAAATGCGCCTCTATCCTTTGATAGAGACGCGTTTTTACCGCGTGGTACCACTCTAATTCATGCTTTCGCATGCACTCTGCCAAGGCAATCTCTTACCCCTTTCCTGATAACGGACGGACACCGGCTGACGCTTACTTAGAAGACTGCTGTCTGTTCCCCATCTCCTGTTGGGCACGCTACTCCAAGGCCAGTTCACAAAAAGTTTGCAACTGCCTTCCACCGCCCGGCAGCTCTCTGTATGCTTCCTTTCTGCTACTACTCCTCTTCCCTGTATTTGAACTGCTTATAAATTTAGCACATCTGCCTTTTTCTGTCAACAGGGAAACCACAGGCATTACTCCTTTATCTCATCAATATCCGTCAGATTCACACCTGCCACATTGAGAATCGCCTTCAGCGATAAATACTCTTTTTTTAATTCCCCATAAGTTTCCACTGCCTGTTCCTTTTTTGCCAGATGCATATACGTCTGAATCTTTTTAAAATCATCAATCGCCGCTTTTATAATTTCAAGGCCGTTTGGCATATCATCACCTGCTTCCCATATGTGAATACTCTATATCACCTGATAGTTTTCTTAACATCTTTATTGTACCAAAAGCTTCCTCAGGTGTAAAGCGGCTGTTGCATGAAAATGAAGCGGCACAGCCTCAAGCAGGCTGCGCCGTCTTTCAATGTTCTTCTTCCCTATCGGTTACCGAATCTCTGCATCCCGAATCAAATCCCCCGCATCATTGCCTGCGAAAGTATTGACAATTCTGTCCACCTCGTCCTTAGACCTGGCATCTTTACATTTTAAGATAATATGCTCCTTTTCCGTTTCACTCAGCCTGTCATAGTCATTTCTGCTATTTGAATTTATCATCATTGCTATTCCCAGGCCGAAAGGAAATCCTGTGAATCCATCATTCATGCTATCCACCTCCACAGGTAGTATGCGAATGATAAAAAGGCTCTATTCTCTATAAAGTTTAGGAAAAATGGGAATAAATAATGCGCTTTTCCAATATTTATGCTAAAATACTACGAACGGAGGAAAACAACATGCGTAAATTTCTGAAACCGCCGTACCTTTTTGCAGGGACAAGCATCATCCTTCTTTTTATTATTTCCACAGCCTATATGATTTACACCGGCATCCTCATCCCCAACAAATGGTTCATCGGAAAAAATGATATCATCGGCTGTGATGTATCCCGGTATCAGGGGGACATTGATTGGGAGATCCTGTCCGGGCAGGGAATCTCCTTTGTCTTTATCAAAGCCACGGAAGGCAGCAGCCATATAGACCCCAAATTCGAAGAAAACTGGTCCCAGGCCTTTGACACCAACCTGTATGTGGGCGCATACCATTTCTTCAGCTTTGAAAGTCCGGGCAAGAATCAGGCGGAACATTTCTCTGCACAGGCAGGGAAAAAAACTCCTATGCTCCTTCCTGTAGTGGATGTAGAATTTTACGGCTCCTACAACCGCAAAAATACGGACGCCGCCCAAGTCGCCGCACAGCTGGATTCCTATATTCAGGTTATCAAAGAAACCTACGGGGTGGAGCCAATCATCTATACTACCATGGAAGCTTATGATCATCTCATCAAAGGCCGTTATCCGGACTGCCCCCTGTGGATCCGCAGCGTCATCACCCGTCCCAGCCTTGACCGCCAATGGATCCTGTGGCAATATACCGACAGGGAGAAGTTAAAGGGTTATGACGGCAATGAATCTCATATCGATATGAACGTATTTCACGGCGATTGGTCGGAATTTGCTTCGCTTGTGATGGAATAACAGAAACATGCGCCGCCGGGCGCCCCCCTGTGAAAAGGGCTGCCCGAAGCAAATCTCCTGCCGCCTCTGCCGCCTGGCATCATCTGTTATTTTTAGAAATTTAAAAGAAACATAACGCCGCCGACTAAAAAATACAAAATCATTCCAACGTTAAGGGTCACGGCCACAAACCATTTCCCCGCTGAAATATTCTTCCTCTCTTCATGAAGAAAAATCTCTTTTCGATAATAGATCACTAAAATAACCGCTGCAATGATAAAAGCAAACATGATCATCATCTGGCAGAAAAGAAGCAGCAGTCCGGTAGGGCCCCAGCTTTCCATCAGTTCCACCAGATAAAGTGGAAGAAAACTGCCGCAGAAATTGATTATCATATGAAGGCCTATGGTATGAAAAATATTTCCGGTTCGCAGATACACCCAGGCAAAGATGCTCCCAAGGGCAAACGCATAAAAAAACTGATAAAAATTGGCGTGGGCAATCCCGAAAATCAGTCCTGATATCAGCATGGAGGTAACCTGCCCGTATCCGGCGATCCGGTCAAGAAGCATTTTCCGGAAAACCAGCTCCTCCATCACAGGCCCTACGAGCACCACAACCAGCAGAATCAGCCAAGGCTGCATGTCGTTTATCAGAGTGTCCAAATCATTTTCCAAAGGCATTCCCGTGATGATCTTGAGAATCGCGGCCACTGCCTGCCCCATGAAATTTCCCAGATACATGAAACCCATACAGACAGCCAAAATACCGATATACCGCCCCACCGTCATCGGCTCTTTCCAGGTCTGCCTGGCCCTTGGAAGCCTTCGGAGGATCAGGTACAGGAACAGGGTGGATAAGGGATACATGGACAACATGCAGACCATCATCCACAGATTCCAACCCGTAATGCCCTCCGGGACCTGTAAAAACAAAGAAACTACAAGCTGACTGGCCGTAGACACCACCAGATATACCACATAGGCAAGCCCTACGGTCCGAAAGCATTTTCGCAGAGAACGAAGATTATATTGTCTCTCCAACTGTCTGTTCTCAATATATTCCATGATTCACACCTTTCATATCAAAAACCCTGCACCATCCAGATTGCTCCTCTGATGCAGGGTTGATTCCTTCTCGTACTGCCCCTGGAAAATCCCGGCAGGTTCCATACCGGCTATCTCCGCCTTTTACGCATCCGCGCCCTCTAACTTGGAAGCCCTTGCCTCCACTTCCTTCTTCTGTACATCACCTGGTGCCTGCTCATAACGGCTGAATTCATACTCATAGATACCGATACCGCCGGTCATGGAACGAAGATCCGTATTATATCCAAACAGCTCGGACATAGGAATATCCGCCTCGATGATCTGTTTGCCGTGATGATCGGAATTCATCCCCAGAACACGCCCTCTCCTGCGGTTTAAGTCACCCATAATATCACCGGTAAACTTATCCGGCACCGTAACCTTAAGAGACGCGATAGGCTCCAAAAGAACCGGATTGGCCTCCATAAATGCCTTCTTAAAGGCCAGGGTTGCCGCCATCTTAAAGGCCAGCTCGGAAGAGTCTACCGGATGGTAGGAACCATCCAGCAAGGTTGCCTTCACGCCCACGACCGGATAGGCTGCCAACGGCCCCTTCAGTACACATTCCTGAATTCCCTTTTCCACTGCCGGGAAATAGTTCTTGGGAACTGCCCCGCCAAACACCTTCTCCTCAAAGGTATAGGCCGTCTCCAGATCTCCCAGCGGCTCAAAGGACATCTTCACATCGCCGTACTGTCCGTGTCCGCCGCTCTGCTTCTTATATTTGCCCTGAGCCTCCACTTTCTTGCGGATGGTCTCGCGGAATGCAAATTTCGGTTTGCTTAACTCCACCTCGACCTTATAGCGGTTCAGCAGCTTGCTCACCACGATCTCCAGCTGCTGGTCGCCAATACCGTAAAGCAGAGTCTGTCTGTTCTCCTTATCGCTGACTGCCTTTAAGGTCAGGTCCTCTTCCATCAGCTTGGCCAACGCGCTGGCAACCTTGTCATCATCGCCCTTGGTCTTGGTGGTATAGCGCATATAGGTGTAAGGAACCGAAGTCTTGGGCTTATGGTATACAATAGGAGCCGTGCGCAGTGCCAGGGTATCTCCGGTCTGAGTCACCGTAAGTTTTGCCACTGCTCCGATATCGCCGGAGTGCAGTTCCTTTAATTCGATCTGCTCTTTTCCTCTTAAGGTATAGATCTTTCCGATTCTCTCCTCCGTATCTTTGTTCACATTGTAAGAAGAGGAATCCGCCTTCAAAACGCCGGTGCAGACCTTAATGAGAGAATATTTACCGATAAATGGGTCAACGATGGTCTTAAACACTCTCATGGACATGGACACTTCGTCATTGTACTTGGCCACAAAGCGCTCTCCTGTGGATACGTCCACGCCGATACACTCATAACGGTCCGGTGACGGGAAATACTTATCCACTGCCTGGAGAAGCATCTTGGCTCCCTGTCCGTTGATGCCGGATCCCAGCATAACCGGTACAATATTTCCATCGATCACGTGTTCCCGAAGAGCGGAGGAAATCTCTTCATAGGTAAATTCTTCCCCTGAGAAATAGCGTTCCATATACTCTTCGCTGGTCTCTGCCACCGCCTCCATGAGGGCCTCACGGCAGATGTTTAAGTTCTTCTGGGAATACTCAGGAATCTCGCACTCCTCATAATCGCTTAAGGTAGTGAACTTTCTTCCTTTCATCTTCACCACGTTTACAAAACCTACGAATTTCTCATTCTCACGGATCGGAAGATGGAAAGGAGCGATCTTGCGGCCGAATCTGGTCTCCAGCTTAAGCACCAGTTCCCGGTAGCTGGCATGGTCATCGTCCATATTGGTCACGAAAATGATCCTGGGAAGGTTGTACTGCTCACAAAGCTCCCACGCCTTCTCCGTGCCTACCTCAATGCCTGCCTTACAGTTCACCACAATCACGGCAGCGTCCGCCACACTGACGGCTTCCTCTACCTCGCCTACAAAATCGAAATAGCCAGGAGTATCTAAGAAATTAATCTTGATTGGTCCGTCTTCACCCTTGTACTCAAGAGGTACCAAAGAAGTGGAGATGGAAAACTGTCTCTTGGTCTCTTCCTTATCATAATCACTGATGGTGGATCCGTCCACAAC
>CAYWRB010000199.1:0-5626 GCA_964460025.1 uncultured Hungatella sp. | reverse complement strand
TCCTTTGACGAGGATGGGAAAACCCTCTATTTTCTGTCAAACCGGGGGCATGAGGACACGGAAATCTGCAATTTGTTTCAGATGGACATAGACAGCGGGGAGATGGTACAATTGACAGAGGACCCGCTGGGAGTGGAAGTGGGTAAGGTGACAAAGACTCCGGACGGGGAGTATGTGGCGTATATCACCGGGGTACAGCTGCGGCTTTACAATACGAAGACAGGGGAAAATAAGCTGCTTTATGAGGATCCTAAGAAGATGCTTTTGCAGAATCTTTCTTTCAGCAGCGATAAGAAATGGCTGGGATTTAACCGCAATGAGGATGTGGATGCTTTGCCGGACGGAGGGCCTAACTATGCGGGATTTAAGGAGAAGATGTTTGCCACAAAGGACGGGCGGGTGTCTATGATTCGGCTGGATGGCACGGAGTTTCACGATGTGTTTCGGGATACTTGCTGGCTGAGCCATTTCCAGTTTTCGCCGGATGATCCGGAGATTGCCATGTTCTGTCATGAGGGGCCATGGAATTATGTGCAGCAGAGAATTTGGATGATCAATATGAAGACAGGGGAAGTGTGGCCTTGCTTTCGACAGGAAGAGGATGACTGTGTGGGACATGAGTTCTGGGCGCAGAATGGGGATGTGATCTTTGACAACCGACGGGGAGGCCATGACGGGACCATTTCCAATACGAAGAGCCAGGTGTATGCGGCGGAGAAGGCCAGTACGGAGACGCCTTATTTTGGGTTTGCACATAAGGATGGGAAGGTTTATCATAAAATTGATATGCCTTTTTATTGCAATCATTATTTTGCCAATCAGGATTTGACCATGTTTGTGGGAGATGGGGTGGAGGATATTCTGCTGATTCAGCCTCAGGAAAATGGGGAGACGAAGATGAAGGTGTTGGCAAATCATAATACGACGTGGCATTATCAGAGGTCACATTGTCATCCTACGTTTAGCTGGGATGGAAAATGGCTTTTGTATGCGGCGGATACGGACAGGTGGAATGATAATCTGTTTTTGGTGGAGGTGCCGGAAAAAATATAGGGAGTGGCAGAAAAAAACACATAACTAAATGACATTGACTCGTGAACCGGAGCTTGAAAGGAATAAATGGTAAGGAATACAGGAGGAAGAGATGGAGAAAGGAATTGTACTGTGCAGGGAGAATTTTCAGGATTTCCGTATTGGAGAGTTTCCTTATGACAGGGACCACTCGGCTACAGGAGAGTATCACTACGTAGTGGAGGATGGGTATCATGGGGGATGGTATGATTCGGTCTGCAATTATACGTATAATGGGACAGGGCCTACCTGGCTGATTACAGAGTATGAGGGCGTTCATTATATGGAATGCATGCGGATTGAGAAGGGAAAGCCTCACAGGATGTTTCCTACTCTGGAGACGGGGAAGAAGGAGTGGGGGGAGTATCGGGTTTCGGTGAGGATGAGGCGGTTGTCTACCAAAGGGATGGCAGGACTTGTGTTCTGTCTGAATAACAGCCTGGATACGCTGGTGTTCAGTCTGGAAGGGAAGGACAGGGCGGTGCTGTCTTACCGCCATAAGGAGGAGGTTACGGTTTTAGAGGAGGCGCGGTTTGTTCATGACAGCGATACGGTGTATTGTCTGGAGGCGGATTGCTGTGATGGACAGGTGGAGTGCAGAATTGATGGGAAAATGGTATGCTGCGCTTTTGTGGAACTGGCGAAAAGAGGGGGAAAGGCAGGGATTACGGCGGATTGTCCGACACAGTTTACGGATTTTCTGGTAGCTGTGTCAGAAGAGGGATATCAGGGGATTGTCAATCGCAGAAGGCAGGCCCGGAGACAGGAACAGGAGGAGATGGAAGCTCATCCTGGCATGAGGCTGTGGAAGAAAATTCATCTGAGAGATTTCGGGACCAGCAGGCAGATTCGGTTTGGGCATCTGACAGGGACAGAGGAATGGTTTATCGTGCTAGCGCAGATGCAGAAGAGGGTCAGCCGGGATGCCTATGGATTTATCAGTTGTCTGACTGCCATAGATTTGGAGGGGAAGATTCTGTGGCAGCTTGGGGAGCCGTCGGAACAGACGGACGTGCTGGGAAAGATATCGGCGGATATGCCGTTTCAGGTTTATGATATTGACGGAGACGGCAGGGATGAAGTGATTGTGGGAAGGAATTTTGAGATTCAGATTCTGGACGGAGCTACGGGAAAGGTGAGAAAGGCGGTGAAGACGCCTCTTTCGGATGATGAGGACGGTGAGCTGATTGGGGTTCCTTACGGGATTTATGCATTTGACCGGATTAATCCGGACGGGATTCGGATCTGTAATTTCAGAGGGGAGGACAGGCCGGCGGATATTCTGATTAAGGACAGGTATTGCAGGGTGTATGCGCTGGATGAAGACTTGAATCTGATGTGGAAATATAAGAGCAGGAAGAATACGGGACATTGTCCGCTGCCGGTGGATATTGACGGGGACGGCAGGGATGAGGTTTTGGTGGGGTACACCATGCTGGACGGAGACGGGCGGGAACTTTGGACATATCCCATTGAGGAGGACCATACGGACGAGATTGTTATGGGAAAATTCCGCGGGGACGGGAAAGGGTATTTTGCCTGTGTGTCGGGAACGGAAGGGTTTTTTATCGGGGATTTTAAGGGGAATATTGTGGCCAGAGATCATATCGGACATGCCCAGAGGGTCAGTGTGGCCAACTATTGCCCGGAGCGGTCGGGATTCGAGATTGCAGTAGTGAATTTCTGGGGGCATCAGGGGATGATTTACCTCTATGACGCGGATGGAAATCAGCTGTGGGAGATGGAAAATGAGATGAACGGGAATCTTCTGACGCCTGTAAACTGGGACGGAAACGGGCAGGAGCTGATACTTACCAACGGGGATGCCCATAAGGGCGGATTGATAAATGGGAAGGGTGTCCGGGCGGTGGCATTTCCGGATGACGGGCATCCTACCCTTTGCGGTGAGGCCATTGATTTGACAGGGGATGAGAGGGATGAACTGGTGGTGTGGGATTATCACTGGATGTATATCTATACCCAGGAGGATAATCCGAAGCCCCAGGACTATCATCCGGTGAAGTTTCCGGGATATAATGCGTCCAATTACCGGGGGGAGTATGCTTATCCCGATGGGAGTTATTTGAAGTTTACGGACTAAGGGGCGGACCCATGCGATTTTTCAAATATAAGTAAAAGCGAAAGGAATGAGTATTTGATATGAGAATAAGTACACCGGAGGCACAGGGGATTCCCAGCAGTTCTCTGTGCCGTTTAATCGAAAAGCTAAAGGAGCACAAGCTCCCAATGCACAGTCTTCTGATTGCCAGACACGGAAAGCTGGTGCTGGAGGCTTATTATGAGCCTTATGGCAGAGATACTCTCCACAGGATGTTTTCACAGACCAAGAGCTATACTTCTCTGGCCATTGGACTTTTGGTGCAGGATGGGAGGATTCGTCTCAAAGACAGGATTTGCGACTATTTTCCAGAGTATCTTCCGGGAAAGGTCCATCCATGGATGGCAGAGATGACCATTGAGGATATGCTAAAAATGGAAAGCTGCCACAATATGACAACCTACAATAAGACCAGTACCACAGAAAACTGGGTGAGAAGCTTTTTTCAGTCGGTTCCGACTCACAGGCCGGGACAGGTGTTTATGTATGATACCTCGGCTTCCCATACCCTTTGCGCATTGGTGGAAAAGCTGACAGGGCAGAAGCTTCTGGATTTCTTAAAGGAGCGTGTGCTTCGGGAAATCGGATTTTCGGAAGAAAGCTATGTGATACCGGACCCCTTTGGAGTGTCCATGGGAGGAACGGGGCTGATGGCAAAGCCCAGGGATATGATGCTGGTGGGGCTGATGTTACTAAACGGAGGAAAGCATCCGGAGGATTACGGGAAAGAGGACGGACGCCAGGTATATCCTAAGGAGTATCTGGACAAGGCGGTGAAGTTTCAGACCCCTACCATAATGAGCTCCATGGCTGACTGGGGGTACGGATATCAGTTCTGGAAAATGCCGGATGACGGTTTTGCCATGCTGGGGATGGGAAGCCAGGATACCATGTGCTTTCCGAAGCAGGATATGGTGATTGTGACCACTGCAGATACTCAGGGAATACCCAACGGAACGGATATGATACGAGATGATATTTTGACGGAATTGTTTGAACATCTGTCGGATAAGCCGCTGCCGGAGGATGACAGGGCCAGTAAAGGGCAGGAAAGACTGGCACAGTTGACAGCCTGTCTTACGCTGCCGGTTCTGGAGGCGAAGGAACGGGAAACAGATAGAATACAGAGTATGGTGAATGGAAAGGATTACTATTTCTATCCCAACAAAGATGGATTCCGACGCCTGAAGGTTCGCTTTGAGAGCGGGAAAAAGGGAATTCTGGAATATGAAAACCAGCGGGGAAGCCATGAGCTTGTGTTTGGGTTGGGAGAAAACGCAGGCGGTTATTTTCCGGAGTATCATCAGTATTGTGTCTCCTCGGCTGCGTGGTGTGATAGCGATACCCTTTATATCCGTACCTGGCTGACGGATGAGATGGTGGCGGCGGTTCATTTTAAATTGATATTCTCGGAGGACGGAAGGCTGACTCTGCTTATGAGGAAGACGGAAGAGACGAAGTTCAATGAATTTCAGGGGGTCTTGGAGGCAGCAGTATAGCCTGCAAAAGAGGATTGTTATAGATAAAAACAAGAATGGGATAGAAATAAAGGGAATGATGTAGTATGATAGCATTCTCAAAGAAAATGCAGCAGGGTCTTGATATGGTCAGCGCAGTAAGAATTTCGAGACTTTCACAGCAAAGGAAAAAGGAGAATGGAAAATGAATGTAATGAAGGAGAGAATGCACACATGTGAACTTTATTTTCCCGGTGACGATGAGATTATGGAGTGGCAGACAAAATGTCTTGACCGCCTTTATGAATTTAATATGACCCGTCCGACGGAATTTGAAAAGCGTCAGGCCATGCTGAAGGAGATGTTTGCGGAAATCGGTGAAAACTGCTACATTGAACCGCCGTTTCACTCGAATTTCGGCGGCTATCATATTCATTTTGGGAAAAATATTTATGCGAACTTTAATTTTACCTGTGTAGACGATACCCATATCTATGTGGGGGATTATACCATGTTCGGTCCCAATGTTACGATTGCTACCGCAGGGCATCCCATATTGCCGGAGCTTCGGGAAAAAGGTTACCAATATAATGCGCCTGTCCATATCGGCAAAAATTGCTGGATTGGAGCCGGGGCGGTTATCCTGCCTGGAATTACCATTGGTGATCATGTGGTAGTTGGCGCAGGCAGTATTGTGACTAAGGACTTGCCGTCTAATGTTGTAGCCGTCGGAAATCCCTGCAAGGTATTGCGTGAAGTAAACGAACATGATAAAGAGTACTATTTCAAGGACAGGAGAATCGACTGGAATCGTCTGTGATTAATTAGGCCGGCGGCAAAAAATTTGCGTATATGCCATTTCACAACGATGATGGTAACAGGGCTCATCTCATAAAATCAGGCGGAAAGAGACTCCGAACGTACAGATAAGAAAAGTACAGATAAGAAAGAGGGATGGAAGAGATGATGGAATCTATGG
>CAYWRB010000198.1:3483-5637 GCA_964460025.1 uncultured Hungatella sp. | reverse complement strand
CCCAAGCGAACCGTGTGCATCCCACGGAGTGAGCATGTCCGGAGGACATGGTATAATCTCGACAGAGATTATACCAGCGCCGGTTCGCGTCCGACCCAAGGGAGGACAAATTCCGAAGCGAACCGTGTGCATCCCCCAAAGGGAGCATGTTCGGAGGACATGATATAGAATAAGTGCAAGGAGGGGCATTCCATGAGATGGAATCGTGTGTTGCTGAAATTAAGCGGAGAAGCCCTGGCTGGCCCGAAGAAGACCGGATTTGATGAGGATACGGTGAGGGAGGTAGCCAGACAGGTAAAGATATCGGTAGATGCAGGGGTGGAAGTAGGAATCGTCACCGGAGGCGGAAACTTCTGGAGAGGACGCACCAGCAATGCTATGGATCGTACCAAGGCGGACCAGATCGGAATGCTGGCCACGGTGATGAATTGTATTTATGTGTCCGAGATATTCCGAAGCAGCGGTATGGAGACTGAGATTCTCACGCCTTTTGCCTGCGGCTCCATGACCAAATTATTTTCAAAGGACAGGGCCAACAAGTATTTTAAGCAGGGCAAGGTTGTGTTCTTTGCAGGAGGAACCGGTCATCCTTACTTTTCCACGGATACCGGTATTGCCTTGAGAGCTGTGGAGATGGATGCGGATGTGATCCTGCTTGCAAAGTCCATTGACGGGGTGTATGACAGCGACCCGGCGGTGAATCCGGAGGCGAAACGGTATGATACCATCAGCATTCAGGAAGTGATTGATAAAAAGCTGGCGGTGGTGGATCTGACGGCTTCCATCATGTGTATGGAGCACAAGATGCCCATGGCAGTGTTTGATCTGAACGAAAAGGACAGTATTGCCAACGCGATGCAAGGGAAAATAAACGGTACCATTGTGACCGTAAATTAAGGAGAGAGCCATGGAAGAAAAGTTAAAGATGTATGAAGACAAGATGAACAAGTCCCTGGATGTGCTGCAGAGCGATTATGCTTCCATCCGTGCCGGACGGGCCAATCCCCATGTACTGGACAAGATCAAGGTGGATTACTATGGTACCCCTACCCCCATTCAGCAGGTAGGCAACATCTCTGTGCCGGAGGCCAGGATGATCGTCATCCAGCCGTGGGAGAAGAGTCTGCTGAAAGCCATTGAGAAGGCGATCAACATATCCGATCTGGGAATCAACCCTACCAACGACGGTACGATGATCCGTCTGGTGTTCCCGGAACTGACGGAGGAGAGAAGAAAGCAGCTTGCCAAGGACGTAAAGAAGAAAGGCGAGGCTACCAAGGTAGCTATCCGCAATATCCGCAGAGATGCCAATGAAACCTTCAAGAAGATGGAAAAGGCCGGGGAGTTTTCGGAGGATGATCAGAAGCTGGCAGAGGAGAAGATGCAGAAGCTTACGGACAAGATGATCGACAAGGTGGACAAGGCCGTGGAGGCAAAGACAAAAGAGATTATGACGGTTTAATATACGGGGGCGGGAGATACCTGCCCCCTTATGTGCTTTGAAGGGACAGAGTGTTCCAAAGGGATATGAGAAAGGCAGGAGATACCCATGGGTTTAGAGAATATGGTAATTCCACGGCATGTGGCGGTGATACTGGACGGCAACGGACGGTGGGCGAAAAAGAGAGGAGTTCCCAGAGCCATGGGCCACAAGGCCGGCTGTGAGACGCTGGAGACCATGGTGGAAGTGGCGGCCAGGATGGGAATCGAATATTTCACGGTGTATGGATTTTCTACGGAGAACTGGAAACGGTCTGCGGAAGAAGTAGGGGCTCTGATGCAGCTGTTCCGGTATTATATGGTACGGCTTTTAAAAATTGCTTCGGAAAATAATGTGAGAGTAAAAATGATCGGGGAAAAAAGCCGGTTTGCGCCGGATATCATAGAGGGAATTGACCGTTTGGTGGAAGGAACCAAGGACAATACGGGAATGACTTTTGTCATTGCGGTAAATTACGGCGGAAGAGATGAGATTGTAAGGGCAGCCAGAAAGCTGGCGGAGGATTACAGGAACAACGGAAAAGATGTTTCTTCCATAGATGAGAATCTGTTTGCCTCTTACTTGGACACAAAGGACATTCCGGATCCGGATCTTTTGATCCGTACCAGCGGAGAGATGAGGCTGTCCAATTATCTGCTGTGGCAGCTGGCCTA
>CAYWRB010000198.1:0-3383 GCA_964460025.1 uncultured Hungatella sp. | reverse complement strand
AATTGGTTGGAAGGAGAGTGTCCGAATGTTTACAACACGTTTAATCAGCGGTATTATTCTGGTGATTTTGGCGCTTTTGGTGGTGAGTGCCGGAGGAGGCATACTTTTTGGTGTTGTGGGTATGATTTCCTTGGTGGGACTGTTTGAATTATACCGGGTAATGAAGATTGAGAAGACGCCTTTGGCATGGATCGGATATGGAGCCTGCGTGTCTTATTACGGGCTTTTGTGGTTTGACGGCCAGCAGTTTGTGACGCTTATGGCAATTGCGGCTCTTATGCTTCTGATGAGTTTTTATGTATTTACATTTCCCAAGTATAAAACAGAGGAAATAACCGTAGTATTTTTTGGAGTGTTTTATGTGGCGGTGATGCTTTCCTACTTATTCCAGGTAAGGCAGATGCCGGATGGGGCTTATATGGTATGGCTGATCTTCATAAGTTCCTGGGGATGCGACACCTGCGCCTATTGTTTTGGGATGCTCTTTGGAAAGCACAAGCTGGCTCCGGTTTTGAGCCCTAAAAAATCCATAGAAGGGGCAGTGGGAGGTGTGTTGGGTGCGGCGCTGCTGGGATATGTGTATGCCTTTCTATTCCGCGGCAGGATGGTAGAGGTGGCAAATCCACGGACGGTATGTGCACTGGCATGTGCCATTGCGGCGGTGATTTCTCAGATTGGGGATCTGGCGGCTTCCGCGATAAAAAGAAATCATCAGGTGAAGGATTACGGGCATCTGATTCCCGGGCACGGAGGCGTGCTGGACCGGTTTGACAGCATGATCTTTACTGCTCCGGCTATTTACTTTGCGGTGACATTTCTGCGGTGACTCTTTGGGGCGGCTTTTGCCGTGATAATTCAGATGAGGCGGATGAGACGGATGAAGAAAATTTCTATTTTAGGTTCCACAGGTTCCATTGGAACCCAGACCTTGGATGTGGTGAGGAATAACGGGGATATTCAGGTGACAGCTATGGCAGCCGGAAGCAATATTGGGCTTCTGGAGAAGCAGATTCGGGAATTCAGGCCTGGTCTGGTGTGTGTATGGGATGAAGGAAAGGCAAAGGAACTGAGAGGATCTGTAAAAGACCTTCCGGTGAAGGTTGTGTCCGGTATGGATGGGCTTTTGGAAGTGGCTGTGGAGAAAGAGGCAAAGATTGTGGTGGCGGCCGTGGTAGGGATGATCGGAATCCGCCCTGCCATTGCAGCCATGGAGGCTGGGAAAGATATTGCCTTGGCTAACAAAGAAACTTTGGTGACGGCAGGCCATATCATTATGCCCTTGGCAAAGGAGAGAAAGGTATCCATTCTGCCTGTGGACAGCGAACACAGTGCCATTTTCCAATGTCTGAATGGGGAAAACAGAGGGCAGGTTGAGAAGATCCTTCTCACGGCTTCCGGCGGACCGTTTCGGGGAAGAACCAGGGAGGAGATGAGGGATATCCAGGTGGAGGATGCTTTAAAGCACCCCAACTGGGCTATGGGCAGGAAGATTACCATTGACTCTTCTACCATGGTAAATAAAGGACTGGAGGTTATGGAGGCCAGATGGCTGTTTGACGTGGATATGGACCAGGTGCAGGTAGTGATCCAGCCGAAAAGCGTGATCCACTCGATGGTGGAATTTAAGGACGGAGCGGTGATGGCACAGCTGGGAACGCCGGATATGCGGCTTCCTATTCAGTATGCCCTCTATTATCCGGAAAGACGGTATCTTCCGGGAGAACGTCTGGATTTCTGGTCCATGAATCAGATTGCCTTTGAGAAGCCGGATTTTGAGAATTTTCCGGCGTTGAAGCTGGCTTATGAGGCGGGAAGGACAGGAGGTTCTCTGCCTACGGTGTTTAATGCGGCCAACGAATATGCGGTGGGACAGTTTCTAGACAGGAAAATATCTTACCTGGCCATTGCGGATATGATCGGGATGGCGATGGAGAGCCACCGGGTTATAACAGATCCTACGGTGGAACAGATTCTGGAGACAGAGAGAGAGACCTATGAGATGCTTGGCAGCAGCCGTGTTAAGGCATAAAGAGATTTCATGATTATAGGAAAGCAGTAGGAGGATGACAGAATATATGAGCATGATTGCAGCGGTTCTGGTATTTGGATTGATTGTTTTGATCCATGAATTCGGCCATTTTATCGTAGCTAAGAAGTGCGGGATCGGGGTTATAGAGTTTTCCATCGGTATGGGGCCAAGAATATGGAGTATTCAAAAGGGAGAGACTAGGTATTCCTTAAAGATTCTGCCCTTTGGCGGTTCCTGCATGATGATGGGAGAAGATGAAAATGACGCGGATCCCAAGGCATTTAACAATAAGCCGGTGTGGGCCAGAATCGCGGTGGTGGCAGCCGGACCGATTTTTAATTTTATCCTGGCCTTTGTGCTGGGAATCATCATTGTCCGTGCCGTGGGATATGATGCGCCGGAACTGGTAGATGTTCAGGAGGGATTTCCCGCACAGGAGCAGGGGATGCAGGCAGGAGATATGATTACCAGGCTGAACAAGGAGCCGGTGGTAGTTTACCGGGATATTACCCTATACAGACTGCTTCATCCTACGGAGACTGTTACTGTGGAGTATATGAGGCCTTCTGAGGACGGGCAGACTATGGAGAAGAGGACGGCGGTGATTACGCCTAAGTATTCGGAAGAGTCCGGAAGTTATATGCTGGGAATCGTGGTCAGCGGATACTACCGTCCGGTTAAGGGACTGGGCGAGACGTTGAAATACGGGGCCTATGAGGGAGTGTATTGTATCAAGACCGCATTAAAGAGTCTGGCTATGATGTTTCGTGGTCAGGTGAAGATGGATGATATGGCAGGGCCGGTGCGGATGGTAAGCATCATTGATGATACGGTGAAGGAGACCATTCCCTATGGGATCGAGACCATGGTTCTGACACTGATGAATCTATGTGTGTTGTTAAGCGCCAATTTAGGGGTGATGAACCTGCTGCCGATTCCGGCCTTAGACGGAGGACGTCTGGTGTTTCTGGTCATTGAGGCGGTGCGGGGGAAACCCATCGATAAAGAGAAAGAGGGCATGGTTCACATGGCCGGGATGGCGGTTTTGATGGGGCTTATGATTTTGGTGCTTTTTAATGATATATCTATCTTGTTTTTTAAGAAGTAAAAAAAGCCATGTTACGGCAGGAACTGAAAAAATTGCAATTCCTGGTTCTGGGTAGGAATTGCAATTTTTTCTGCTTATAAAGGCAAATATGATTTATTCATCATCATTTTTTTCAAAGTCAGGAATCGTTCCATTGTTGAAAGCTTCCAGACGGGTCTTCATGTCGGTTAAGCTTTCTTTTAATGCTTGTTTGCTGTCTTTAGACAGGTACATTCTTCTTTCTTTTAAATATTGCTCTAATAGGAT
>CAYWRB010000197.1:0-5651 GCA_964460025.1 uncultured Hungatella sp. | reverse complement strand
AAAAGAACAGAAAATAGACTTTTTTCTTACGGGAATTGCAGTTGCTATCGGCGGCGCCGTAGGCGGCGTGTCACCTCTGGCGGCCACGGGGATTGTGGCGGTAAGCGTATCCGCCGAGAATGGAATTACATTAGGAAACAGTCTGTTTCTTCACTATCTGCTGTGCGGAACTATTACGGTTACCATTTTGTATATACTATTTGGCGGCTGGAAATATAAAGACTCTGAAGTCGATAAAGCAGCGGTTCCCAAATTCAATAAGACCCAGATAAAGACACTGTCAGTCATTATTCTTTTTGCCGTAATGGCAGTCATGGGATTTGAAATTGCTTTTGTAGCAGGAATGTGCATCGGAATCCTGTGTATTTTAAATCCGGATATTGACCAGAAAAAGATTATTTCCATGGCGCCATGGCCTACTTTAGTATTACTGGGAGGAATGGGAGTTATGGTAGGCGTCGTCCAGCAGGCAGGTGGAATTTCACTTCTTACAAATTTCCTCCAGCAGTTTATGGGCGGAAGAACAGCAGGAGCGATCATATCAATCATTGCAGGCTTTATGAGTTTTGTATCCAGCGCTTCGGGAGTGGTCATGCCTACCTTGATACCTACGGTGCCGCAGCTTTCCGCAGTTACAGGAGCCTCTGCCATTGGACTGATTAATGCGATTACATTTGGCGCCCATCAGACAGGGATTTCTCCGTTCAGTACCGGCGGTTCTCTGATTCTCTCTATGGGCGGAGAGAATATCGATCAGAGGAAAACATTTACAAAATTAATCTACGTTGCCTTTTTAAATCTGGCAATCGGCTGTGTTTACAGCTTTTTGGGATTATTGGGATAGTGATTTGGTGAGGAGGATATATGAACAGCAAGATTGAATCATGGTTAGAAGTAAAGGAACAAAAAGAACTGGGGGGCGGTTTAAAAGCCATTGAAAAGCAGCATGCAAAAGGAAAGCTGACTGCACGGGAGAGAATGAATCTTTTATTTGATGAAGGGACTTTTGTGGAATTCGGCCTGTTTGCAAAACACAGATGCGTTGACTTTGGGCAGGATAAGGTGGATATTCCGGCAGATGGATGCGTGGTAGGTTTTGGCAAAGTAAACGGAAGAGTCGTATATGCATATGCCCATGATTTTACAGCCAAAGGAGGCACGCTGGGAGAAATCCACAGCAAGAAGCTTCACAAAGTAATAAAGGCCGCTATTGACGCAGGCTGTCCCTGTGTGTCTTTAAATGACAGCGGAGGCGGTAGGCTTCAGGAGGCTGTTATCTCCCAGAATTTTCTGGAATTGTTCCGATATAATGTCCAGGCCTCAGGGTGGATCCCTCAGATATCCGCCATTATGGGCCCCTGTGCAGGCGGAGCCGCTTACTCGCCTGCCCTGACAGATTTTGTTATTAATGTGGATCAGACCAGCTCCATGTTTCTTACAGGGCCTTCCGTTATAAAAAGCGTTACGGGAGAGAGCATTGACAACGAAAGCCTGGGCGGGGCAAAGACCCATACTACGATTTCCGGCGTGGGCCATATGATTGCGGTAGATGATTATGACTGTATTCATAAGATTAAAGATCTGCTGTCTTATCTGCCTCAGAATGCAGATGAAAAACCGCCTGTTTATGCTTCAACGGATGATCCGGAGCGTATCATTCCGGAACTGGATGACATGATACCGGAGAATCCGAAAGCCGCCTATGATATGAAGGATGTAATAAGCAGTATTCTGGACAATGGAATTTTCGTGGAGCATATGGAGGGTTATGCAAAAAATATCATTACCGTGTTGGGCAGATTAAACGGAAAAACCGTGGGAATCGTGGCCAATCAGCCCAAGGTAATGGCAGGATGCCTTGATATCAATGCGTCTGATAAAGGAGCCAGATTTATACGGCTTTGCGATGCATTTAATATTCCTCTGATCTGGCTGGTGGATGTTCCAGGATTTCTTCCGGGAGTTAACCAGGAATACGGAGGAATCATACGCCACGGCGCCAAGCTGGTATACGCCTGCTGTGAAGCCACAGTTCCGAAGATTACCATTCATTTAAGAAAAGATTATGGCGGTGCCATGGCGGCCATGTGCTCAAAAGAGATGGGGGCGGATGTCAATTACATATGGCCTACAGGCGAATCCTGTATTATGGGAGCAGAGGGAGCGGCTACCATTATTTTCAGGGAACAGATTGAAGCAGCACCGGAAGAAGAGAGAGGGGTCCTCCGCCAGAAATTGATTGATGAATATACGGAGCATATGGCAACGCCTTATCTCAGCGCCGGAGTTATGGTAAATGACGAGATTATCCGGCCCAGCGAGACACGTGCCGTTCTGATTAAGACGCTGGAAGCATTTGAAAATAAAAAGGTAACATCTATCAAAAAGAAGCATGGTCTAATCCCGATGTAAAAATTGCTCCGGATTAAGAAGAAAGAGAGGGATTATTTTGAGTGAAGCATTTACGGCAGCAGATATGATGGGAGTGGTTCTTCTTGGATTGGGGATCGTATTTGCTGTTCTTCTTATTATTTATATTATGATGGTTATTATGAGAATGGTTTTATATCATCCGTCCCAGGAAGGGATTCGGGCGGCGGAAAAGCCACAGGAATTATCCGGGGAAAACCAGATTTCGGAGGAAGAAGCCGCGGCGGTTATTACGGTGATTGCCGCTGCTATGGGAAAAAGCCCGTCATCGTTTCATATGGTAAATTTGTATAGAAGATAAAGGAGAATAAGATTATGATTCGTACATTTCGAGTAGTGCTCAATGGCAAAGAATTTCAGGCGGAGATTGAGGAGACAACCAGGACGGCTGCCGCAATGGCTGCGGCTTCTATGCCTGCTCCTAAGTCAGGATATGCTCCGGCTGCGGCATCTTCTGTTTCGGCGCGCCCTGCGGTGGCTCCTGCTCCGGCGGCTCCTGCCCCTGCGGCGGCTTCCGCTTCTGCAGCCTCCACAGGGGGAGGGAATGTTATGGTTCCTCTTCCAAGCGTCATTATGAAGCTCTGCGTAAAGGAAGGGGAGCGTGTGAAAAAAGGGCAGCTGATTGCTGTTTTGGAGGCCATGAAAATGGAGAACGAAATGTTTTCGCCTTGTGACGGAGTGGTAAAGAGCATTGCACTAAAAGAGGGTGCCTCCGCAAATTCGGGTGATTTGTTAATGACAATAGGATAAGGGGGCATGGCAGATGGATGTAATACGCAGCTTCATCGCAGATACCGGCTTTATTACCCTTGATATAAAAACAATTATCATGTATCTGATTGTTTTTGTACTGCTGTATCTGGCAATTGAAAAGAAATTCGAACCCTTGCTTTTGCTTCCCATTGCGTTTGGAATGCTTCTGGCAAACCTGCCCATGGCAGGATTAATCCATATGGACTATTTTATGGGGGAGGAAGTCCAATTTTCCAATATTCTCCATCACGGAGGACTTTTGGATCTGCTGTACTGCGGAGTGAAATTGGGGTTATACCCGCCGTTGATTTTTCTTGGCATCGGCTGTATGACAGATTTTTCTCCGCTGATAGCCAATCCGAAGACCATTCTTTTAGGGGCAGCCGCTCAGGGCGGGATTTTCATTACGTTTATTGGAGCATTGTTTTTAGGCTTTACTCCGGAACAGGCAGCTTCCATCGGAATCATCGGAGGGGCGGACGGCCCTACGGCGATTTATGTGACAAAGTCTTTGTCTCCGGAATTGTTAGGCGCCATTGCCATTGCGGCCTATTCTTATATGGCTCTGGTTCCTATTATCCAACCACCGATTATGATGGCCTTGACGACAAAGAAGGAACGTATGGTTCGTATGGAGCAGCTTCGTCCGGTTTCAAAGACGGAAAGGATCGTGTTTCCCATAGCCTGCACGCTGACCGTATCACTGATTCTGCCGGATGCGGCAACTTTGGTGGGAATGCTGATGCTTGGGAATCTTATGAGAGAGTCAGGAGTCGTGGACCGCATTTCCAAAACAGCACAGAATGAACTTATGAATATCATTACTATTTTCTTGGGAGTCTCTGTGGGGGCCACAGCAAATGCAGGCAACTTTTTATCCGCCAGCACCATAAAGATAATTGTTTTAGGCCTGGCTGCTTTCTGTTTCGCCACTGCCTGCGGACTTATTTTTGGGAAAATTATGTATGTGGTTTCCAAAGGAAAAGTAAATCCCCTGATTGGGTCGGCGGGAGTATCAGCGGTTCCTATGGCGGCCCGTGTGGCACAGACCGTAGGCCAGAAAGAAGATCCTACAAACTTTTTGTTAATGCATGCCATGGGGCCTAATGTGGCAGGCGTAATCGGATCGGCAGTTGCAGCAGGAGTATTTTTATCACGGTTTGGCGGGTGAAAATGGCCTGCCACAGCCTGAGAATTTGCCAAAGTCAAAATTTAAAAAAGGAAGGAGCAGAAAAATGAAACCATTGGAGGGTATAAAAGTTCTTGATTTGACCCAGTTTTTATCAGGACCCTATTGTACAATGATTCTTGCGGATATGGGAGCGGAAGTAATTAAATTGGAAAGGCCGCTTACGGGAGATCTTACCCGGTATTCACCGCCGGGAAGAGATGGAGGAAGTACATATTTTGTGGGGTGCAACCGAGGGAAAAAGAGTGTATTGATAAACTTAAAGGATCCAAAGCAGAGGGAAGTATTTCTGACTATGGTGTCCAAGGCGGATGTGGTAGTGGAAAATTATAAACCGGGAACCATGGAGAAATTCGGATGTGGCTATGACACATTAAAAGAGATAAATCCGAAATTAATCTATACGGCCATCTCAGGTTTCGGACAGACAGGCCCTCTCCGGGCCAAAGGAGGACTGGATCTGGTGATTCAGGCAATGTCCGGTTTGATGAGTGTTACAGGAGAGCGTGGCGGAGAGCCGTTGAAGTGCGGTATATCGGTGGGCGATCTGGTTTCCGGAATCTATGGTGCCCTTGCAACCATGATTGCGTTGTTCCACAGGGAACGGACGGGAGAGGGCTGTTATGCGGATATATCCATGCTGGATTCGGTTATTTCCATTATGGACAGCGGTATTTCCAAATATTGCCTGACAGGGGAACTGCCGAAAAGAATCGGAAACCGTCATCCCAACGGAGCGCCTTTCCAGCCCTTTGATACATCCGACGGCCAGGTATTCGTATGCTGTCCGGCTGATGAACAATGGCAGAGCCTGGCATTGGGCTTAGGCAGAAAGGATCTGGCAGAGGATGAAAGATTTCTGACAACTGCTTTAAGGACGGCAAATGAACCGGCCCTGGAAGCACTTCTCATAGAAGAAATCGGTAAATGGACGACAAAAGACCTGACAGAGATGCTGGACAGAAATAATGTCGTCTATGGCCAGATAAAGAATGTTAAGGAAGTGGTGGAAGATCCCCAGGTAATAGCGAGGAATATGATTGTAGAAACGGAATTCCCCGGAGCAGGGGTATTCAGAACCTCGGGAAGCCCGCTTAAAATGAGTATTGTGGAAGAGCAGACAAGATATACGGCACCGGAATTGGGTGCAGATACGGAAGCGGTATTGAAAGAGATTGGCGGTCTGGAAGCGTCAGAAATCGAAGAGATGTATGCGCCGGTTATGGAAAAGGTAAAAGAGGCAGTGGCAAAGAAACGGCTGAAGTAATGAGGATATTAT
>CAYWRB010000196.1:0-5662 GCA_964460025.1 uncultured Hungatella sp. | reverse complement strand
TTGGAGAATACACTTTACAAAAATGGAGGATTGGCAATATGAACTTAATTTTCCCCGAGCACTATGATCCCCGTCTGAATGTACGTCAGACTCAGGAAGCCATCAAATACATCCGTGACACCTTTCAAAAAGAATTCGGACGGGAAATGAACCTGGAAAGAATTTCCGCCCCTCTGTTCGTAGAAAAAAGCAGCGGCCTGAACGATGACTTAAACGGCGTAGAACGTCCTGTGGCCTTTGATATGGCTGCCGTCCCCGGAGAGACCATTGAGGTGGTCCACTCCCTTGCCAAATGGAAACGTATGGCATTAAAGCAGTACGGCTTTCAGCCTGGAGAAGGGCTGTATACCAATATGAATGCGATCCGCAGAGATGAAGAACCGGATAATCTTCATTCCTGCTATGTAGATCAGTGGGACTGGGAGAGAGTTATTACCAAAGACCAAAGAAATATGGAGACACTGAAAAGTACGGTACAAACCATCTTCAAAATCATCAAACACATGGAGCATGAAGTCTGGTACAAATACCCTGATGCCGTAAAGCATCTGCCGGAAGATATTGTTTTCGTCACCTCCCAGGAACTGTTGGACCGTTATCCGGACAAAACCCCAAAGGAGAGAGAAAATCTTATTACAAAAGAGTATGGCTGTGTCTTCCTGATGAAGATCGGCGATAAGCTGTCTGACGGAAAGCCCCACGACGGCAGAGCCCCGGACTACGATGACTGGCAGTTAAACGGAGATATTCTGTTCTGGTTTGAAACCCTAAACTGCGCTTTGGAGATCTCAAGCATGGGAATCCGAGTGGATGAAACTGCTCTGGATCAGCAGCTTAAAAAGGCCAGATGTGAAGAGAGAAGAAATCTTCCTTATCATCAGATGCTGTTAAACGGCCAGCTTCCCTATACCATCGGAGGCGGCATCGGCCAGTCCAGATTGTGCATGCTTTTACTGGACAGAGCCCACATCGGAGAGGTTCAGGCCAGCATCTGGCCCCAGGAAATGCGGACGGCCTGCAAAGACCACAATATCACCCTTCTTTGATCACGAAAAAAGCAACGCATCAGGGCTGCTGCAAAACACTGCCATTCTGCAACAGCCCTGTCTTTCCTTTGTCTTCTTGCCATGGTCCGATATTCTGTCAGCTATTCCAGTCTCCGAAGAATACCGCTAAATACCCGTTATCTGCTTCGGCATCCTGAAATGTCCGGCAGACCTTGTCCAGATATCCTGCCAGAGGGCTGTCTTCCTGGTTCTTAAACAGCCTGCATGCCACTGCCGTAGGCTCACAGATATCCGTCAGGCAATCATAAAGCGCATCCAGATTCCTTCCATAATAATATGGGAAGTCCATCTTCTCTGCCAGGTATTCCTGGATCTCTTCCCTGGAATCCATTCCATTAAAATCCAACATTATCTTTTTCATTCTGCCTTCCCCTCACTGGTATACAAAAGTTCAAAACTCTTATAATGATCTTCCGTATAATAGATCAGCCCGTCGTCACTGTACACAATCCGCTTGGCTCCCCGATATCCCCCGTCATACTCAATATCACATTCATAGTAATTTCGCCCTTTTTCCACAGGCAAAAGTTCTTCCCGGTTGCCAAATCTGCTGCCTCCGATGCTTTTACCAGGCGCCACGTCCTCCAGATTTCCTTTACCGGCATCCCATCCCAGAGCCTCCGCCTCTTTTTTCGTGATATAATTGGATGGAAGCTGTCCGTAAAGATGGAGATACAGCGCCACCTGTGCTTTATCCGTGTAAGAACCGTTTGGGTCAAGGGCTTCCTTCGTTTCCGGAATTTCCTGCGCTTCGTCTGACCTTCCCTGTACTTTTTCCGGCTCCTCAGGCACCGCCATATCCGTCACATTCGCCTGAACCTGCTTTTCCGGAATCGGCTGCTCTCCCACATTAGTATCCATCCTCACAACACAGCCGCATAGAACCAGTGCCATAAGCCACACAACCAGCGCCACAATCCCCCGGCATCTCTTTTTCTTACCTGCTTTGTTCATTTCCTATCCTCCGTCAAAAAATCAATTAAGCGGAAGCCTCTAAACTCTTGAGTCTTCCGCCTCTGCATTTTCATTCAATACACAAATCTCAGGCTTGCCTTTTATCTGCTCTTCAGTGTAACAGAATCAGCTGCGCCTCCACCGTTTCCTCCACAGTCTCCGCCTCTTCCGCCGAAAAGTATCCGCAGGCCTTCATCCGGCTTACTACCTGAAGCTGCCTTTTGGCCGCCAGCTCAGGATTCTTGGTAGGCGCATATCTGGAGGGAGCATTGGGAATGCCTGCTAACAATGTACTCTCATACTCCGTCATATCCATCGGTTCCTTCCCAAAGTATCCCATACTGGCAGAGCGGACATCGTAGTAGCCATCGCCAAAATAAATGGTGTTTACATACATCTCAAATATATCTTCCTTGCTGAAGCTGCGCTCTAAATCAAAAGCGACAAATACCTCCGCCACTTTTCTGGTCAGCGCCTTCTCCTGGCTGAAGTACATGTTCTTCGCAAGCTGCTGGGTGATGGTGCTTCCCCCTTCCACATAGGCACCTGCACGAAGATCATGGAACACCGCTCGTCCGATCGCGATAGGATCTATCCCCATATGCCGGAAAAACCGTTTATCTTCCACCGACACCACCGCTTCTATATATACCCTGGGAAGATCCTCATATTCCGTGAAACTCTCCTTCGCCTGAATAGATGCTGCCTTCTCCTCTATGCTTACTGTCTCCACCGCATCTAGATAAATGTTGTATCCTTTCCATACAATAGACAAACCGGAGCAGATAACTACTGCCATCATCAAAATGAGAAACGATCGAATCATTTTTGAAATTTTCATATAAATATCTGCCCCCTTTTCTTTTAAAATCGTGTAATCTGTTCTATAGTATGCATTATAACAGAAAACTTTCTGTAAGACCTTACCAATACATTATTATTATCGACATTTTTCTGACAAAAATTAACAAAAATCTTACATATCTTCCTTTTTCTGTAAATTATCTCATTTTAATAGTTATTTCTGAAAGAAATCTCAAACAGCTTCCCATAGGAACCAGTGAGGTTTCTTTCATTGCTGCCGAAACGTAATCTCTCCCGTAGCCGCATCCATCTTGTCTACGATTGCCAGGGACTCTAATCGGTAACCCAGATTCCGAATGGTTCTGCCTCCATTCTGAAAACCCTTTTCGATGGCAATACCGATTCCCTCCACAATCCCCTGTGCCTGGGCCACAATGGAGATCAGCCCTTGCAGAGCACATCCGTTAGCCAGAAAATCGTCAATGATCAGGATATGCTCCTGGGGCAGCAGAAACTTTTTCGACACAATCACCTGATTCTTACATTTATGGGTAAAAGACTCTACCTCTGCAATGTACATGTCTCCGTCAATATTAATACTCTTTGCTTTTTTGGCAAAAACCACCGGCACTTGAAAATATCGCGCCGCAAAACAGGCAATGGCAATTCCGGAAGCCTCAATCGTAAGGATTTTATCCACTTTCGTACCCTCAAAACGCCTTTTGAACTCCTCCCCCATCTGCTCCAAAACCGCAACATCCATCTGGTGGTTTAAAAAGCTGTCCACTTTCAGCACATTTCCTTCCTTCACAATTCCGTCTTTCACAATCCGCTCTTCCAGAAAATTCATTTGTATTCTCCTTTTCTTCGCATTCCTGCTCTCTGCCATAGTATTTACAGAAAATATCGCCTGTTTTGCCCTAAAAATAAGCCATAAAATCCTATAATTTATACATGCCTTCCTCTTTCCTTTTCCTCCCGTATATGCTATACTTATCTACGGAAACTTATGGAACATTTTTTCGTTTAGGAGTTGAAAACCATGAAATTAAAATTATTTGCAGTTTTGACACTGGCTGCCATGTTGTCTTTCCCGGTCAATGTACTGGCTGCCAATACTTCCTCGTCCTGTAAGGTGGAAGGGTGTACCATTAAGGGATCCCACTCTCATGACTGTCCCATAGCCGGATGTCAGATCCAAGGTGTTCATTCCCATGACTGTACGGTAGAAGGATGCCTGATTGATGGAGCACATACTCACACCTGCCCGGTAGAAGGATGTCAGATTCAGGGAACACACAATCATAAGTGCACGGTGGAAGGCTGTCAGATAGAAGGCATCCACAGCCATAGCTGTTCCGTAAAAGGGTGCCTGATTGAGGGGGCTCACTCCCACAACTGTACCACCGACGGATGTCTCTCCCATGAAGCACACACCCATTACTGTTCCGTAGAAGGCTGTCAGATTCATGAGGCTCATAACCACTACTGTTCCGTGGAAGGCTGTCAGATTCATGAAGCTCATAACCACTACTGTTCCGTGGAAGGCTGTCAGATATATGAAGCCCACAGTCACAAGAGTTCGGCAAATTACAGTGCCGGCCAGACCAGCGGCCATCACCGCGAAGGCTGTCATTCTTCCGGAAGAGGACATCACTGAAAGGAGATTTCATATGGACGAGAAAAAAGGAAATAACTGGTGTTTTCATGACACGGCAGAGGATGTTCAGGCAGGCCCGGGTGTAATCCGGAGAGTACTGGCATACTGTGACGAACTGATGTGTGTGGAAAATGAGTTTCAGAAAGGCGCCATCGGAGCCATGCACCACCATCCTCATACACAGATTACCTATGTGGCAAGCGGACGCTTCCGCTTTACCATCGGAGATGTAACAAAAGAGGTAAAGGCCGGAGATACCCTGCTTAAACAGAACGATATTGTCCATGGCTGCGAATGCCTGGAAGCAGGAATCTTGGTGGACTTTTTCACACCGATGAGAGAGGATTTTGTATAGAGATATGGAACAGTTAACGCCTGCGGCAGTTCTAAGTGTCGCAGGCGTTTCATCTTGAACCAGGATTAGAAATCACCTTCCGGAGACAGTCCATGGTTCGTACCATACGTATTGTAGATCAGTTCGAATTTTCCCTGAGGCGCCTGGGCGATGTAGCAGGCGCCGTCTCCATATGTGCCATACAATTTCATGATCTCCGCCATCTGTTCCTTGGGAATCTGGACACAGCCGGAACTGAATTCGGACCCTTCCGGCATACAGTGAAGAAACAGAGCCGAACCCTGATTCGGAATGGCTTCTTTATTAAATCCGGCATCAATGGCATAATCATAGAAACCGGCATACTTGCTGGTGCCTACTCGTTCCCCTTCCTTTTTGCTCCCCTCCACCAGGCGGTTGGTCTCATCCTCCCACACATGGTTTTCGTTCACCTTCACATAGTTCGAAGGGAATCCCTCCAAAGGATCATCCTGCCCGAAAGGCGTGTTCATCTGAAAGACTCCGATGGGTGTCGTCTTATCGCCCATAATCCTGTGGTTGCTCATACCGTTATATCCAAGATTACCTTCTACCTGAAACTTCCGGATCCATCCGTCCCCCGGGTTCTCCCAAGCAGATACCTGACATCCTGTCCCCCCGGTTCCTTCCACCACCACCAAAACTCTTGCTTCCTCAGGCAGAACAAACCGATTAGGATCTGCCGCCGCTATCTGCTGCCCCGGATCTTTGGGAGGCTGGTAACCCGGCCCCTCCGCTCCCAAGGCCGGTATAGCCAAAGCTGTCAGCAATCCCGCCATAACCATCGCAGTTACGATTGTCTTT
>CAYWRB010000195.1:0-5670 GCA_964460025.1 uncultured Hungatella sp. | reverse complement strand
GCCTTCTCTTCCGCTTTCAGCGGAATTCACCTTGTGTTCACCATACTTTTTAATAGGAAGTATGCCGGTCATATATGCCAGTTCCACATATTCCGCACCTTTAAAAAGCCCTCTCAGGAAGTCCAGATAAGCCTTCTGTATCTCCTGCCGTTCTTTCGCAAACCGGAACACGCAGTCCCACTCATCGATAATAAATATGAAACCTTCTTTTGTATGTCCGTAAATCTGCCCTAACACACCGGGCAGTCCGTATTGATCCACAACAAAACAACCGCTGTATTCCGTCTCCAGCTCCCGGATCACTGCCTCCTGTATTTTGTCTATAAAAATATCAAGATGTGATTCATCAAAAAGAAAACGCTGAATATCCAGCCGTATCACATTGTGATGGTTTAAATGTGTCAGAAAGGACTCCTCTTTTTCGATCTCTCTGCCAGCAAATAGTTCTCTTGAATCACACCCCTTCCCATAATAGGCAGCAAGCATGTCCGCTGCCATGGACTTTCCAAAACGGCGGGGACGGCTTACACAGATATATTTTACTCTTGATCTGTTAAGCCTTTGATTGATGAGGTCAATCAACTTCGTCTTATCAATATAAATATCGTCAGTCACTGCCTGCCGGAAAGCCTCATTTCCCGGATTCAGATATAGTCCCATAAGTTCTATCTCCTCCTTGGATGGGGATTTTCAATCATTATATAAACAAAGGCTCCCGAGGAAAAACCTCGGAAGCCCCATGTTTCCTAGCTTTTTTAAGTTTTGATGATTTTTCAAATCTTAATCTTCAACGCTGACGATCTCTCTCTTGTTGTAAGAGCCGCAAGCCTTGCAGACTCTATGAGGCATCATCAAAGCGCCGCACTTGCTGCACTTTACCAGATTCACAGGCCCCATCTTCCAGTTGGCTCTGCGTTTATCTCTTCTTGCTTTTGAAGATTTATTCTTTGGACAGATAGACATGGTCACACCTCCTTATACTGTTTAAAAATATCCTGGATAACAGACATTCTTGGGTCCGGCACGCTTCTGTCGCAGCCGCACGTCTCATGATTGAGATTCGCCCCACATCTATTACAGATCCCTTTGCAATCTTCAGCACACAGGACTTTCATAGGTAAGTTCAGTAACAGCTCGTCACGAACTAGCTGGTCAACATCCAGATTATAGCCTTGCACATAGGGCTGTTCATCCAAAGCCGCAATCCGTTCCTCCTCTGTCAGTTTTAAATCCAGTGTTCTCACGATAGAAAGATGAAACGGGTACACCACCGGTTCCAGACAGCGGTCACAGGGAATCAGCAGGGAAAACTTTGCTTCTCCTTTCAGCTCCAGCGTCTTGTTCCCCGTGTTCTCAATACGGAGGGCCACTGGCTCTGATTCCGCAATCCGGCAGTCACCGTTAGGAATCCGAAACTGACTGCTTTCAATCTCCACAGTATAGTCCCTGGCCTTGCCTTCTCTGGTAAACAACTCTGTTAAATTAATAAGCATATTATCTCCTAATACGCACCTATAGTATTATACATAGACACATATGATTTGTCAACCAAATTTTTCTATTTAACTACAACCTGCGTTCCTAATATACTCGGCTCCAGCCCGATCCTGCCAAATCCACTTACTGAACCAGTGCCAAAGTTTCTCTCGCAATGGCCAGCTCTTCATTGGTAGGAATCAGCATAACCTTTACCTTAGAATCAGCAGCGGAAATCACAGCGTTCTTTCCTCTCACATCATTGGCCTCATCATCAATCTTCACACCCAGATATCCCAGGTAAGAGCAGATCTCTTTTCTGGCCACCTTATCGTTCTCTCCTACGCCTGCGGTAAATGCGATGGCATCCACGCCGTTCATGGCAGCCGTATAGGCGCCGATGTATTTGGCCACGCGGTAACGGAATGCATCCAATGCCACCTCTGCCAGATGATTGCCTTCCTGCTTGGCAGCCTCAATATCTCTGAAGTCGCTGGATATGCCGTTGCTCATACCAAGAATACCGGATTTCTTATTGAGAATATTCAGCACCTCATTGACATCTTTTCCTTCTTTATTGCAGATAAACTGTACCACTGCCGGGTCGATATCGCCGCTTCTGGTTCCCATAATCAAGCCTTCCAGAGGAGTCAGCCCCATGCTGGTGTCCACACACTTGCCGCCGATGGAAGCAGATACGCTGGCACCGTTGCCCAGATGACATACGATCACCTTTGCCTTC
The DNA here is from genome assembly GCA_964460025.1 of uncultured Hungatella sp. Lineage (GTDB taxonomy): Bacteria > Bacillota > Clostridia > Lachnospirales > Lachnospiraceae > UBA3402. Next base: position 3,452 of record CAYWRB010000195.1, on the reverse strand, counting down.
TCCGGGTCCAATCCGCCGAACTTGATGGCCTCACCGGATACAAACATATGGCTGGTTCCGTGGAATCCGTATCTGCGGATGCTGTATTTTTCGAAATATTCATGAGGAATCGCATACAGATATGCCTTCTCCGGCATCTTCATACCGAAAGCCGTATCCCATACCGCCACATTAGGCTTGCCAGGCATAGCGGCCTCGCAGGCCTCGATTCCCATCAGGTTGGCCGGGTTGTGAAGAGGACCCAGATCGAAGCACTCACGAATGACTCTCTTAACATCATCATTGACAATAATGGAATCGCTGTAAACCTTACCGCCATGGAGAACCCTGTGGCCGATAGCCGCGATCTCGTCCGCATTCTGAATCACGCCGTGGTTCACATCCAGCAAAGCATCCAATACCATATGGATAGCTACCGTATGATCCGGCATAGGTTTCTCCTCAACAAACTTGTCCTTGCCTGTTGGCTGATGGGTCAGCTTGGAACCCTCGATGCCGATTCTCTCACAAAGGCCCTTGGCAATGACGCTCTCGTTGTCCATATCGATAAGCTGATATTTTAAGGAAGAACTTCCGCAGTTCACAACTAAAATTTTCATGGTAACCATTTCTCCTTTTCTTATTTGCAACGGTTCTGATCTCTCACCATCGCTCTTATTTCACGATCTCGCCGTATACTTCTCTTCCGCAGCCGGCTGCATTGGACTCGTCCGTATCAATGTGCATAGCCAGCGCATAGGAATCGCTGACACGTACTACCACATCGCCGAACACCAGACTTCTTCCCTCGGTATCAATCTTCACGGATACGATCTCGCCGTTGCTTACGCCAAGTTCCGCCGCATCCTTGGTGGTAGCATGGATATGACGCTTTGCGGCGATAACGCCTTCTGTCAATTCCACTTCGCCGCAGGGGCCTACCAGCTTGCAGGGACCGCTTCCTGCAATATCACCGGACTCTCTCACCGGAGCGGCAACGCCGATGGAACGTGCGTCCGTCAGAGAAAGCTCTACCTGAGTAGCCTTTCTGCAGGGCCCTAAAATGGAAACGCCTTTTAACTCTTTCTTTGGTCCTACAACGGTAACTCTCTCTTCACAGGCATACTGTCCTGGCTGGGATAAATCTTTTTTCTTCGTCAACACATAATCCTTGCCAAATAAAATCTCCAAATGTTCCTGGGTCACATGTACGTGACGTGCGCTGGTCTCAACAATAAAATTCATTTTACTATTCTCTCCTCTTTCACAAATTTTAAATCAACAAAAATATTGTGATTCTATCTTTTATTTTAGGGGGTTTGTCAGATTTTTTCAAGTACTTCTGTCAATTTGAACTGCATTTTTTACCAAACAATCACGATTCCGTTTATCAATGAAAAAATAATGGACTTTTCTATCCAAATATGTTATCCTCCAAAAAACGGAAGAAGTTTCGATAACCTGTGATGACAGAAAGAAAGGGATATAACCATATGATTTTATCCGATGTAAAAAAAGAATCAAAAAAGGTATCGGCCGTAGGCATTGTAGCCGAATATAATCCCTTTCACAACGGACATGCCTACCAGATTTCCAAGGCCAAACAGCTGTCCGGGGCAGATTACTGTATTGTGGTTATGAGCGGGGATTTTGTTCAGAGAGGCGCGCCTGCGGTCTTTGATAAATATACCCGGACAGAAATGGCCCTTTCATCCGGCGCTGATCTGGTGGTGGAGATTCCTCCGGCCTTTGCGGTCAGCAGTGCGGAGGATTTTGCCGCATGCGCCGTGGCTTTGCTGGACCGGATGCAGGTTGTCTCTCATCTGTGCTTCGGTAGCGAATGCGGAGAGACTGCTCCGCTTTTGGAGACTGCCAGGCTCCTGTACCAGGAATCGGAAGACTTTCGCAGTCTCCTGAAAGAGGGGTTAAAAAATGGCCTCACCTTTCCCCAAGCCAGAATAAAAGCCTTGGAATGTCTGGCCCGGTCCGGCAGCTGTGACTCTTCTGTCCTGCAGGCGGAAAAACTGCCCTCTCTTCTCTCCGCTCCCAACAATATCTTGGCAGTAGAATACTTAAAAGCACTGATGAGGCGAAACAGCCCTATGATTCCCATCACCCTGAAACGTGCAGGAGCGGATTACCATGACACCAAGCTTCCATGTTCCCCTTCCTGTGATCCGCCTGTTTCCCTGCAGGAGGCGGGCACCGCACCACAGCTTTTTTGCTCCGCCTCCGCTCTCAGAGAGGTGTTAAAAAACAATTCCGTACCTCAAAGCCCGTCTGCTAAGCCCTATGTTCCCGGGCCTGTATGGGAGTTGATGAAAAACAGCTGCCCCATATTCCCGGATGATTTCTCCGCTCTTATGTCCTTCCGCCTTTTGGAGCTTTTAAAAGAGAATGAAGATCTGGCGCTGTTTGGGGATGTGTCCCCGGAACTGGCAGCCCGCATCCGGCGTCAGACTCCGGAGTTCATTTCCTTGGAAGACCGGATAAGGGCGTTGAAGACCAGACAGTATACCTATACCCGTGTAAGCAGAAGTCTCATCCACATTCTCCTTTCCATCACCAAGGAGGATCTGGCTGTCAGAAAAGGCCATGATTATGTCTCTTATTTCCGGGTTCTGGGTTTTAAGAAAAGAGCCGTTCCTCTTCTGTCGGAAATAAAAAGAACGGCCCGCCTGCCCTTGATCACCAAGACAGCCGATGCCGCTCATATTCTGGATAAAGATATCTGTTCCGAATTTACCAGGGATCTGTTCTGTTCCCATATATACCAGGCCGTCTCCTGTCAGAAAACAGGAACCTTAAAGGGCAACGAATACACACATCCCCTTGTACTGCCGGACCTTACTTGAAGGCTTTCTTTATGGTCTTGTTCAGCCCGTTATCCGGATACATGTTTATGACCCTTAATGCCTCTTCCCTCACCTCCCGGCAGCCATCTTTATAAATAAACGTGTTCTCCACATTGTAGACATCTCTGTCATTGTCTTTAAAGCTGCCGTCCGAGGAGATAAACTGAACAATATTCATATCCCAATCGTTGTTGCTTTTCTTATTTTCATAACTGCCGATCACATACAGGATGGCCCTTCCGTATCCGTCATCCGTGTATACATAAGTTTTATCGCCTATCTCGCCTAAGCACTTGCCATTGCGGATTCTCTCCAGCTTGGAGTTTAACGCCACATACAGGCCGTGGTCTTCCTCTATGACAAAACCTTCTGACACCTCATCACTTATCTTCTCATTGTCTATGGCATTTACCTGGTTCCACTCATTGCTCTTCTTATCTTTTTCTACCTTGATAGTCTTGATCTCATCCTTATCCGCAACAATGCCAATCAGAGAATCTCTGGTTGCACGGTACAGATCCCGCACCTCCACATCTCCATAATTGCCAATACGGATATCCATCATCACCATCTCATCCTTGTCGTCTACCAGTTCATCTATCTCACGGAGTATCTCCT
>CAYWRB010000194.1:0-5677 GCA_964460025.1 uncultured Hungatella sp. | reverse complement strand
ACGCAGCAGAAAGACGATAAAAATAAGCGTACAAAATGCTATTTAAAAAAGAGAGGATTAATGTTATGGCAGGCAGGACAAAAAAAAATATGACAGATGGTTCGCCTATGAAATTGATTCTTGGTTTTCTGATTCCCATGCTGTTCGGACTCTTGTTCCAGCAGCTTTACAACATGATGGATACCATTATTGTGGGGAAGTATTTAGGTGTCAATGCGCTGGCAGCCGTAGGGTCTACAGGCTCCATCAACTTTATGATTGTAGGCTTCTGTATCGGTGTGTGCAGCGGTTTTGCCATTCCGGTGGCTCAGAGCTTTGGTGAGAAAAATGAGCGGGCTATGCGCAGATATGTGGCAAACAGCGGGTGGCTGACCGCTGCATTTTCCGTGGTAATGACTTTGACGGTCTGTGTGCTGTGCAGGAAAATTTTAGGATGGATGAAGACGCCGGAAGATATATTTGACGGTGCCAATGCATATATATTTGTGATTTTCTTAGGAATTCCGGCTACCTGCCTTTACAATATTCTGGCAGGGATTATCCGCTCCATGGGAGACAGCACCACGCCTTTGGTGTTCCTCTTGATTTCCTCCGTGATGAACATTGTGTTGGATTTGTTTACCATCATTGTTCTTAAGATGGGGGTGGCCGGAGCCGCCTGGGCTACGGTGATTTCCCAGGGAGTATCAGGGGCTTTATGTTTTCTTTATATGAAGAAAAATTACTCTGTTCTGAAGATGGAAGGAGATGAGTGGAAACCGGATCTGAGGACCATGAGGACCCTGTGCAATATGGGGATTCCTATGGGGCTCCAGTATTCCATCACTGCCATCGGAAGCGTGGTTCTGCAGACAGCGGTAAATTCTCTGGGAGCCGTTACGGTGGCGTCCGTCACGGCGGCCGGTAAGATCAGCATGTTTTTCTGCTGTCCCTTTGACGCTATGGGGTCTACCATGGCTACCTACGGCGGACAGAATCTGGGAGCACGGAAGCTGGACCGGATTCAGAAGGGAGTCATGGATTGCGCTATCCTGGGTGCAGGCTATGCAATCCTTGCCTATGTGGTGATCTTCTTTTTCAGCGACACCATCGCCCTGCTGTTTGTAAACCGCTGGGAGACAGAGATCCTGAGAAACGCCAGGCAGTTTTTACTGACAAACGCTGCCTTTTATTTCCCTCTTGCCCTGATTAATATTCTTCGGTTTATGATTCAGGGTCTGGGATATTCCAGGCTGGCCATACTGGCAGGAGTCAGTGAGATGGCTGCCCGTACTCTTATGGGCTTCTGTCTTGTTCCGCTGTTTGGATTTCAGGCGGTATGTTTTGCCAATCCCCTTGCGTGGATTGCGGCGGATTTGTTTCTGATACCGGCCTATTTTTATGTCATGAGGCGCCTGTATCGGATGATCAAGGGCCAGGGGCAGCAACAGTCAGGCAGACAGACCCAGAAGATGGCAGGATATGGGAAATGGAAACACAAACAGAAACGGGCTGTCCTGTGATGTGGGGGGATAAACCCTATCATTCCCTGGATTTTGAGCTGAAGAATAAGTTTGGGAGAAAGCTGTATAAAATATCTCTGGATGGAGGAATGACCTGTCCAAACCGGGACGGAAATCTGGGATATGGAGGCTGCACCTTTTGCAGTGAAGGCGGTTCCGGCGATTTTGCACAGAAGACAGGATTCTATGAAGATGTGTGGCAGCAGATTGAAAAGGCCAAAAAACAGGTGGAGAAAAAAATGCCGGAAGACGGAAAATACATTGCGTATTTCCAATCCTACACCAATACCTATGGCCCTGTCTCCTACTTAAGGCCTTTGTTTACCAAAGCCATAGACCATCCGGATGTAGAGGTTTTATCCATAGCTACCCGTCCGGACTGTCTGCCTCAGGAAACCATAGATCTTTTAAGAGAGTTAAATGATAAGAAGCCGGTCTGGGTAGAGTTAGGGCTTCAGACCATTTATGAAGATACGGCGGAAAGGATTCACAGAGGATACAAACTGCCTGTGTTCGAGGATGCATGGAGGCGCCTGAAACAGGCAGGGCTTACGGTGGTGGTGCATGTGATCCTGGGACTGCCGGGAGAGACAAAAGCCATGATGCAAAATACGGTCAGATACTTGGGAGCCTTGCCTGTGGATGGAATTAAGCTGCAGCTGCTCCATGTGCTTCGTCAGACTGCTTTAGGAAAAGAATATGAGGCCAGCCCTTTTCCGCTTCTGACATTGGAGGAATATGCGGATTTGATTGTTGACTGCATCGCTGAACTTCCGGAATCCGTGGTGATTCACCGTATCAGCGGAGACGGTCCAAAATCACTTCTGATAGCGCCGAAATGGAGTGAAAATAAGAAAATGGTGCTGAATACCATAAGAAAAAGGTTTCAAGAACGGAAAATGTATCAAGGATTAGGCGGTAAGGTTGACAAATAGGGAAATTTGTTTTATACTACGTTCAGCTTAAATTTCGACAAAAGAATAATTTGCTGGATGGTTAGATAATAATTAATTTTTATAATTTTGATGAGACGTATTTAGGAGGACATGATTATGCCACGTACAAAGAAAACGGCGGTTGAACCTATAGCAGAGGCTGTATCTGAGAAACCGGCAGTAGAAGCAGAGGCAGCGGTTGCTGCAGCACCAGAGGAGAAGAAAGAAGAGCCGAAGAAGACCACAAGAAAAAAGGCCGTAAAAGCAGCGGAAGAGAAAACGGAGGCAGCACCAAAAAGATGTGTGAGAAAGAAAGCTGCTGTTGAGACCAAGGAAGAGGAGCCCAAGGCTGCAGCCGTTGAAACAGCGGTGGAGAAGACAGAGGAACAGGTCAGCATTAAGGTTCAGTTTGGCGGAAAAGACATTTCCATGGATGAGATTTTAGAGAAAGCCAAAGCTGCATTTGCAGCAGCCAACGAAGGCGTGGAGATTAGGACCGTAGAACTCTATGTAAATGCAGACGATCACGCTGCTTACTATGTAATCAACGGTCAGGTGCCTGAGAACAATAAAATTGCTTTATAAGAAGGAAAAGAGGAAAGCTGCGGAATTTCAAATACCGCGGCTTTTTGTTTCCGGTAGAGAAGTTTCACCGTTGGAATCGTTGCGATGACTTGGCAGGTGCTTTGAAAGGGCCCGTGCCGTTACATAAAAAGGAGAAAGGCATGTTTTACGATAATAAGATTTGGATAGGAAAAAGCGGGGATCAGAAGGTATCTATTTTACCAAAGATGGCCAATCGTCACGGACTCATTGCAGGGGCTACCGGAACAGGAAAAACCGTTACCTTGAAAGTGTTGGCAGAGTCCTTCAGCGATATGGGGGTTCCGGTGTTTTTAGCAGATGTAAAAGGGGATTTAAGCGGCATGTGCTGTCCAGGAACTGACAGTGATGACATGAGAAAGAGGATCCAGGAGATGGACCTTCTGTCCGCAGGATTTGAATATTATGGATATCCGGTATGCTACTGGGATATCTTTGCGCAGAAGGGGCTTCCTTTAAGGACTACCATCAGCGAGATGGGACCTGCCCTTTTGGCCCGTCTTATGGATTTAAATACCACTCAGACAGACATTTTGTCCATTGTATTTCGGATTGCAGATGATGAAAATCTGCTTTTGCTGGATACGAAGGATCTGCGGGCCATGTTAAACTACGTGGGGGAAAACAGCAAGGAATATGCCAGACGGTACGGGAATATAGCAAGGCAGAGTATCAATGCCATCCTTCGGGGGGTGGCGGCGCTGGAGGACGAGGGAGGAGAGCAGTTTTTTGGCGAACCGGCCCTGGATATCCGGGACTGGTTTCGAACAGGATATGCCAGGCCCTTTGACGGAATGACATACAATGACAGCAGGCAGGGAGTGATCAACATTCTTCACAGCGAAAGCCTGATTAACCATCCGGGAATGTATTCTACGTTTATGCTGTGGATGTTGTCCGAACTGTTTGAGGTGATGCCGGAGGCAGGAGACTGCCAGAAGCCTAAGATGGTATTTTTCTTTGATGAAGCTCATCTTCTGTTTAAAGGAGCGCCTAAGGTCCTGCTTCAGAAGATTGAGCAGGTGGTGAAGCTGATCCGTTCCAAGGGCGTAGGGATCTATTTTATTACTCAGAGCCCGGCCGATATTCCGGATGAGGTGCTGGGGCAGCTTGGCAATAAGATTCAACATGCCCTTCGGGCTTATACGCCGGCGGATCAAAAGGCGATAAAAGCAGCCGCGGATTCTTTCAGAATCAATCCGGAATTTGATACCAAGGAGGCGTTGACCCAGCTGGGAATCGGTGAGGCCCTTGTGTCCGTGCTTATGGAGGACGGTACCCCGTCCATGGTGGAGAAGGTTCGGATTCTGCCTCCTCAGAGCCAGCTGGGGCCGGTGGAAGAAGAGATCAGGCAGGGAGAGATCGAAGAGAACTTGCTGCATGAAAAGTATGGCACCATGTTTGACCGGGATTCCGCCTATGAATTTTTTGAGAGGAGATTAGAGGAGCAGGCACAGGAAGAGCAGGAGAAAAAAGAGGAGGAAGAGCGGCAAAAGGCGGAAGAGAAGGCGGCGAGAGAGGCAGAAAAAGAGGCAGAGCGTCAGGCCAGGGCGCTGGCAAAAGAGGAAGAGAGAAAAGCCAGAGAGGAGGCCAGGCTGGCAGAGAAAAAGGCCAGGGAAGAGGCCAGAGAAAAAGAGGCTGCGGGAAAAGCAAGAAAAAGGGTGGCTTCCAATGTGGCCAAAACCGCCGGAGGCACCATCGGCAGAGAGGTGGGCAATGAGATCGGGAAAAGCATTGGAGGAAGTTTTGGAAAACGGTTAGGCGGAAATATCGGAGCAAGTATTGGACGGGGAATTTTAGGAACGTTATTTGGAAGAAAATAGGATGGCAGCGGAAAGATAAGAAAGGGTGCGTATGAAGAATCTTCAGATATTTGTAAAAGCAGTCTATGCCGGTTTTATGATCGGCATAGGCGGCATGGTGTACTTGGCAGTGGAGAATAAGATCGTCGGTTCTATGTTGTTTTCTTTTGGGCTTCTGACAATCGTGACCCAGGGATTTTATTTGTATACGGGTAAAATTGGTTTTGTGAAGGCCTGGAGAGAGATTCTTGACATGGCAGTGGTAGTGTTGGGAAATTTTGCAGGGACCTTTGCTGCCGCCCTGATAGCAAGGCTGGCCCATGTAAATATAAGCAGCGTGGAATTGGCAGGGAGGAAGCTGGACAATTCTGTGGGAAACGTGTTCTTCCTGTCAGTTCTCTGCGGCGTCATGATGTACCTGGCAATCGACAATTATAACAAGTCCAAGAATATTGTATTTATCATAGCTCCCGTGATGATCTTTATCCTGTCCGGATTCGAGCATTCCATAGCCAATATGTTTTATTTTCACCTGGCCGGGGCATACGGTCTGAAGATGTTAGGATATCTGTTGGTGATGGTGGTCGGCAATGGGATAGGGGCTAAGGTTTTCAGCTTGTGGAAATAAATAAGGGTGCTTAACTGATAGACTTCGCACCCTTTATTTGTTATTTAGTTTTCAATTAAAGGTGATTTTTGGTATAACTTGCGGTTAATCTCTCTTTTAAGCGTTTCAATCTCTTCTTTTACCTTTTCCATATCGCCAGTTAATGCTTGTTTTTCAATTCGTTCAACAGCTGATAATTGATCGAAAAGATAGCCATTATACTCTTTT
>CAYWRB010000193.1:2824-5692 GCA_964460025.1 uncultured Hungatella sp. | reverse complement strand
GGAAGATATCCGATACCGGTCTTCTTAAGCTCCTCCCCCACGGTCAGCGTGCCGCCGGTAGGCTTAAGGAGGCCCAAAAGTCCTTTTATCAATGTGCTTTTACCGGAACCGTTTTCCCCTACAATACACAGATAGTCCTCCTCATTGACTTCCATGGTCAGGTCCGTAACCGCATCCTGGTTCTCATATCCAAAGTCAACATGACTGCAAGTAATCAGCGCACTCATTCATCCAATCCTTTTCTCAAATTCTCAACATTCTTAAGCATCAAATCCACATAGGTAATCCCGGCATCAAATTCTCTCCTTGTCACGTTATGGCAGGAATGGAGCAGCATCGGTTCTGCCCCTGTCTCCTCTCCGATAATCTCCGAAACCCGATGGCTGGAAAGCTCCAGATAATAGACTGCCGGTATATTTTCCTCCCTCACCTTGTCAATCAGATAAGCAATGGTCCTGGCGCTGGGCTCCGTATCGGTACTGCACCCGGAAAATGCGGCGCGGTACTCAAATCCATACTCCTCTGTCAGATAGCGGAAGGGAAACTTGTCTCCCACTACAATCGTGTCTCTCTTTCTGTCCCGGGCCACCTGCAAAAGCATCTGATGAACCGCCTCCAGCTTCTTAAGGTAACCGTCCCGCCCCGCCTCATAGACTTGCCTGTTTTCCGGGTCGGCCTGGACCAACACATCCGTTATGACCCGGGTAAATTTCATAGCGTTGACTGGGGAAGTCCAGATATGTTCATCGTATTCGTGTTCGTGTTCTTCCTCATGGGAATGTTCTTCATGGTTATCCCTATGCCCATGTTCATGCTCTTCATCCTCCATGCCTTCCACAATCTCTTCTTCCACCGCATCCACGTATTCCATCATGGTAACCACTGTCATATGAGACGTATCCAGAGCCTCCGTCACCTGACTGACCCACTGCTCCATAGCGCCGCCGTTGCAAATCAGAATGTCCGCCTCCTGGATTGTCCTCATATCCGCCGGTGTGGGCTCAAAGGAATGGCTGTCCATTCCTGCCGGAACTACCAGGGTAAGCTCCACCTTATCTCCTGCAATCTGCCTGGTAAAATCATAATAGGGAAACAGGGTTGTTACCACCTTAAGCTTTTCCTTTGAACCCTCTGCCTGCACATGGTCCTCTGTCCGGTTCCCATCCGGTTCCTGCCTTCTTCCCCCGCAGCCTGCTGCCAATCCTGCAGATAACAACATCACCGTAAAAAAAACACAGGCTTTCTTCCATCCTATCATATATGCCTCCATCACTAATTTTCTAAGTATAGCACAATCCCTTTAGGAAAAACAAGGGCTTCGGCGGAATTGTTTCCCGCTTTTTTCTCTGCAAAATCTTGATGCATTTTCCCCCATCTTATGATACACTAAACAACAGTGAAAAAATCTTATTCGTACAGGGGAACAATTCTTATGGCAAAAACAGGCTTTGACAACGAAAAATATCGAACTCTTCAATCCCAGCATATCCGTGACCGGATCAATCAGTTTGGGGACAAGCTTTATCTGGAATTCGGCGGAAAATTATTTGACGATTACCACGCTTCCCGTGTTCTGCCCGGCTTTGCACCGGACAGCAAACTGCAGATGCTGATGCAGCTTGCCGACCAATCGGAAATCGTCATTGTCATCAATGCCGCGGATATTGAAAAAAATAAAATCCGTTACGATTTGGGCATCACCTATGACGTGGATGTCCTGCGTCTCATCCAGTCCTTCCGCGACCAGGGACTTTACGTGGGAAGCGTGGTCATCACCCAGTATACCGGCCAGTCCGCCGCCGATATTTTTAAGACCAAGCTGGAACACATGGGAATCACGGTCTACCGCCATTACCGAATCGACGGCTACCCCAACAATGTAGCCCATATCATCAGTGAAGAGGGCTTTGGCAAGAATGATTACATAGAGACTTCCAGACCTCTGGTCATCGTCACCGCCCCAGGACCCGGAAGCGGAAAGATGGCCACCTGCCTGTCTCAGCTTTACCATGAGAACAAGCGGAATATCAAGGCGGGCTACGCCAAATTCGAGACCTTCCCCATCTGGAACCTGCCGTTAAAGCATCCGGTAAACTTGGCCTATGAGGCCGCCACCGCCGACCTAAACGATGTGAATATGATCGATCCCTTCCACCTGGAAGCCTACGGAGAAACCACCGTAAACTACAACCGGGATGTGGAGATTTTCCCTGTCTTAAATGCTATTTTTGAGGGAATCTACGGAAACAGCCCCTACAAATCCCCTACGGACATGGGCGTCAATATGGTGGGCAAATGCATCGTTGACGATGAAGTCTGTCAGGAGGCCTCCAAGCAGGAGATCATCCGCCGTTACTACCATGCCCTAAACCGCATGGCTAAAGAATCCGGCTCCGAAGAGGAAGTCCGTAAAATAGAAATCCTGATGAAGCAGGCGAAGATTTCCCCTGATTTCAGGAAAGTCGTAGGCATCGCCAAAGAAAAAGCCGCTGCCAATCAATCGCCGGCTGCCGCCATGGAACTGCCGGACGGACGGATCGTCACCGGAAAGACCAGCGCCCTGTTAGGTTCTTCCGCCGCCCTTCTTTTAAATGCGGTTAAGACACTGGGGGATATTCCTGATGACATCCATCTGATTGCACCATCCTTCATCGAACCGATTCAGAAGCTGAAAATCAATTACCTTGGAAGCAAGAATCCCAGGCTTCACACGGATGAGGTGCTGATTGCCCTCTCCATGTGTGCCGCCACCGACACCAACGCTCAAAAGGCTCTGGACCAGCTGTCCAAACTAAAAGGCTGCCAGGCCCACACCTCTGTGATTCTGTCGCGGGTGGATATCAGCAGTTTCCAAAAGCTGGGGGTAGA
>CAYWRB010000193.1:0-2724 GCA_964460025.1 uncultured Hungatella sp. | reverse complement strand
CGCAAATTCCCCACAATCCCCATCTGTCACCGTCCGCATGGCAACTGCCCAGGATGCCGGGGAACTGCTTGCCATCTATAAGCCTTATGTAGAAAAAACGGCTATTACTTTTGAATATCAGGTTCCCAATATAGAGGATTTTCGTGATCGCATTGTCCGTACCCTGGAACGCTATCCTTATCTGACGGCCCTGTATCAGGGACGAATCGCAGGCTATGCCTACGCTTCCCCCTTCAAATCCCGGGCTGCTTATGACTGGTCTGTGGAGACCTCCATCTATGTAGATGAGACACTCCATGGACATGGCATCGGCAAAAGTCTGTATCTGGCGCTGGAGGACATACTAAAGCAGCAGAATATTCTCAATCTCAATGCCTGCATCGCCTACCCCAATCCGGAAAGTATTGCCTTCCACCAGACTATGGGATACCGCATGGCGGCTCATTTTACAAAATGCGGATATAAACTGGGAAAATGGTACGATATGGTCTGGATGGAAAAACATTTAGGAGAGCATCCTGAGATTCCCAAGCCTGTTATTCCCATAAAAGAACTGTAGTATACTGGGCATACTATCCTTAGGATAACTCCGAAAGCTTTTGCAGCCGTAAAATCGTAACAGTTTGGCCGAAGGCTGAACTGTTACGGAAAATCAGCTTCAGAAAAGATTTCAGGAGTATATATGCGACTACAGGAGGCCCACATGTTATTATCTCTCACTGCGTACGTTGTTATTCCAATCTACACCATCCTGTTTGTAAGCGACACCAACTGGCTTACATCCAATCTTTCCGTCATCGGCAACTGGCCTGGCCGCCAGATTGCCTTTTTTTGCCTTGGCCTGATTATCGGCCTTTACTATCACTGTATCCTGGTGCGGCTTCTCTCCAATCTTGCCCGCCACAGAGCAGAATCCATCCTGCTTCACACGGCTCTGATCCTGCTTATAGCGGCAATTTCCACACCTTACCTGCCTTCCCAAGTACCGTTTCAGTCCTTTCTTCATGTTGCATTTGCATTCGTGTCCTCCATCCTGGTTCTGATATGCCTCTATCTGACACTCTGGAAATTATCCGCCCTGTCACAGAGAGTCCGCGTCCGCATGCGGCGTTATCGTCTATGGCTGATTGCCATCACTGCCATAAGCGGGCTTCTTCTATTTATTGCAGGAATTGTAAGCAGCGCTCTGGAAATCTTTTTCATTATCTCCACTACCATACTGTTGCAAAGACTTTATGAACAATTTCCTTGCTTTTTTCTCAATTCCGTTTACAATAAAAGGTAAAAAAGGAGGTACTGAACCATGAATCCTGTTATGGAAAATTTACTGACAAGAAGAAGTGTCCGTGCATTTCAAGAAAAAGAAATTCCTGCCCGGGAATTAGAACAGATTTTAGAAGCTGCCAGATACGCTCCCAGCGGAATGGGACGTCAGACCTGGAAATTTACGGCTGTGGTGAATCCTGAAAAGATTCAGCAACTGGCCGGTGCCATCTGTAAAGAGCTGGACCGCAGCGGTTACGACATGTACCGTCCCCAGGTTCTCATCATTCCATCCAATGAAGCCGACAGCCGGTTTGGCAAAGAGGATAACGCCTGCGCCTTGGAAAATATCTTCCTAGCCGCCTGGTCCTTTGGTATCGGCTCCGTCTGGATCAATCAGTTGCAGAACATCTGTGACAGACCGGCGATCCGTAGCATTCTCACAGAATGGGGTATCCCCGAAAACCATGTGGTATACGGCATGGCTGCGCTGGGATATCCTGCTTCCTCTGAAAAGAAAGAGGTAGAAAAAATCGGAAAGACTGCAATCATAAAATAGAACCATAATAGTCTTTCTTGTAGTGTGCTGACACATTTACTTTTAGCCAAATAACGCAGAATGAATTTTCATCCTGCAAGGCGATGGAACGAAACGATTCGGCGGCATCGTTGAGTGAAACCTTGCCGGTGAAAATTTATTCTGCGGAGTTTCGCCAGATATCATGCAGACAGGCCACTGGCAAAGCACATCAACTTATATCAACATACCTTGCCAGGGAATGACTGGTTTTCAATTATCCTTTCGTTTTTTCTCTCTAAGTGCAGCAAGAATATCACTGACATTATCACCATTTATAGCTTTTCTTCTTGATATTCAATAAGATATTCTTTGTTCTCATCCTCGTATTGACGCACACGCTTATATAATGTCCCATAATCTCCGTTCTGAATTGCCTGTTCAACAAACCTCTTCATATCAAAGGTTATAACATCATACGAATCATAGAGATCTACAATCGCTTTCTTAATCCTTTCCAGTGTCAGCGGATCTCCTATTTTTTCCTGTTCCCACAGAACACCGATTATATCTGACCTGTCATATTTATACTCTCTCCCTGACCTCATTTTCATCGCTATAAGATATTCACCTGTTACAGTCCGAAAAGGGATAATATCTCAAGGACGGAGAAATCCGCACACTTTCGGGAGGTGACGATATGGCACACAATATCGCCAAAATTACAGCATTATACGAGCGTTTGAGCCGTGACGATGAGTTACAAGGCCCCAGCAACTCCATTCTGAATCAGCAGGCATTTTGGGAGGACTATGCCAAGCGGAATAGCTTCACCAATGTCCGCCACTTCACCGATGATGGAGTGAGCGGCACGACCTTCGACCGGGACGGCTTCAAGGCCATGATTGCCGAGGTGGAGGCCGGGAACGTGGCAACGATCATCG
>CAYWRB010000192.1:0-5725 GCA_964460025.1 uncultured Hungatella sp. | reverse complement strand
TACTTGTTTATTATATCGGCATAAACGGTCATTATCTTAATATTGGAAACTCCTCTTTTTAGAAATCTTTTTTAAGAAATGACGAATTTAGAAAGATTTCAAGAAATTTCATACATAAATCCTTGCAATTTAAGGAAATTTCTGCTACAATAATTTCCCGTGACACATCAATCCTTGCTCTCGGAACTGAAGACGAGGGCCAGAGACCAAAAGGAGGTAAGAAACTATGAACAAATATGAGTTAGCTGTTGTTCTTAGCGTAAAACTCGAAGATGAAGAGAGAGCCGCTGCCATTGAGAAGGTAACCGGATATATCACTCGTTTCGGCGGTACGGTGACCAACATTGATGAATGGGGCAAGAAGAGACTTGCCTATGAGATTCAGAAGATGAAAGAGGCTTATTACTACTTCATTCAGTTCGAGTCTGACACCAACTGTCCTAACGAATTGGAAGCCCATATTCGTATTATGGAGCCGGTGATCAGATATTTGTGCGTAAGACAGGAAGCATAACAGATAAAGAAAGAGTGATCGAATGAATAGAGTAATCCTAATGGGTAGATTAACCAGAGATCCGGAAGTAAGATATTCTCAGGGCGAGAGAGCCATGGCCATAGCAAGATATACTCTTGCCGTAGACCGCAGAGGCCGCAGAAGCCAGAACCAGGATGGGAATGAGCAGACTGCAGATTTTATCCCCTGTGTGGCCTTTGACAGAGCCGGTGAGTTTGCGGAGAAGTATTTCCGTCAGGGTATGAGAGTTTTGATTTCCGGGCGCATTCAGACTGGAAGTTACACCAACAGGGATGGTCAGAAGGTTTACACAACGGAAGTTATCGTAGATGATCAGGAGTTTGCAGACAGCAAGAATGCTTCTGCCGGCGGCGACGGCTATCAGCCTGTGTCCAGACCGACTCCGGCCAGCGCCATTGGCGATGGCTTCATGAATATTCCCGACGGAGTTGAAGACGAAGGGCTTCCGTTTAATTAAGCATCACTGACGGTTTGGTTTTCGATTATAGAAGGAGGTTGCAGACCATGGCATTCAATAAGAATGATAAAGCTGATGGCACGAAAGTCAGAAGAGGCGGCGCAATCCGTAGAAGAAAGAAAGTGTGTGTATTCTGCGGTGAGAAGAATGGCGAGATCGATTACAAGGATACAAACAAGTTAAGAAAATATATCTCTGAGAGAGGCAAGATTCTTCCAAGAAGAATTACAGGCAACTGTGCAAAGCATCAGAGAGCATTGACCGTTGCTGTTAAGAGAGCACGTCATCTGGCACTGATGCCATATACGATGGAATAAAAGCTACAGGGCTGTTGCAGATTCGCAGCAGCCCTTTTGTTTATTAGAAAATCAAAATCATGGACGCGGCGCTTTTCTTATGGTATACTTTACGAAAGCGGAACACAATCCTGTGTCGCAAAGGAGAAAGTCTATGAATAAAAATAAGAAAGTAAAGGGACAACTGGGAATCTATCTGCAATGGCCCTTAATCTTAGGAATTTTAGTAGTGTTGATGAACGTGGCAGCAGGAGCTATCAACATAGCGGCAGGACTGGCCATGTGTCTGTTTACGCTTCTATACCTGGCCATAGCCGTTTTTCTCTATGTTTATCGGAGGAAGCGCCTGTTGGCCGGCCTGGTAGAGTTTTCAGCAGACTACGCCTGGGTACAGAAGAAACTCTTGTCTGATTTGGATCTTCCTTATGCCATGACCGATGAGACAGGTTTTATTTTATGGACCAACGACAGATTTTCAGAACTGATGAAGGAAGATAAGGGAGGCGGGCACACGCTGCCGGCCATGTTTCCGGGGATTACAAAGGAGATGCTTACGGAACTGAAGGAGAATACCAGCCTGCACATCACTTTTGGAGAATCAAAGTACCGTATGGATTTAAAGCCTGTGATGATGGAACCGGAAGCACAGGCAGCGGAGTTTTTAGAGACCGGTCAGAGAAGTTCTCTTCTCGCCGTATATCTGTTTGACGAGACAGAGATTCTGCAGTGCAGACAGGAGATCGATGACCAGAAGATGGTAGCTGGTCTGATCTATCTGGACAACTATGACGAGGCGCTGGAAAGCGTTGAGGAGGTTCGCCGTTCCCTTCTGATGGCTTTAATTGACCGGAAGATCAACAAATATATTTCCGGAATGACCGGGGTGGTGAAGAAGCTGGAAAAGGACAAATATTTCTTCGCCATTAAACAGCATTATGTGCCTGAGATGCGAGAACAGCGTTTTTCCATTTTGGAAGAAGTAAAAGCAGTCAACATTGGCAATGAGATGTCAGTAACCTTAAGTATTGGCCTTGGAATGAACGGGGGCTCCTATGGGCAGAACTATGAGTTTGCCCGTATGGCCATTGACATGGCCCTGGGACGAGGCGGAGATCAGGCGGTGATTAAGAGTGCCGAGAAGATCGAATATTTTGGTGGCAAGTCTCAGCAGCAGGAAAAGAATACCCGCGTCAAGGCAAGAGTAAAGGCCCATGCCCTCAGGGAACTGATGGAGACCAAGGATCGCCTGCTGATTATGGGCCACAGGCTGGGAGATATAGACTCCTTCGGCGCATCCGTAGGTATTTACCGGATAGCCACTGCTTTGGATAAGAAAGCTCATATCGTTATCAATGAAGTCACTTCCTCAGTCCGCCCCATGATGGAGCGGTTTGTCAATAACCAGGGTTATCCGGACGACCTGTTTTTAAACGGAGAGCAGGCGGCGGAGCTGGTAGATGCCAATACGATTCTTGTGGTGGTGGATGTCAACCGTCCAAGTATTACCGATGCGCCCCAGCTTCTCCATATGGTAAAGACCATTGTGGTGTTGGATCACCACAGACAGAGCAGTGAGATTATCGACAATGCGGTGCTGTCCTATGTGGAGCCCTATGCCTCCTCCGCCTGTGAGATGGTGGCTGAGGTACTGCAGTATATCGCAGATGACATAAAGATTAAATCTCAGGAAGCAGATGCCATGTACGCCGGGATTGTCATTGACACCAACAATTTCAATAACCAGACAGGGGTCCGCACGTTTGAGGCAGCGGCTTATTTAAGACGGTGCGGCGCCGATATTACCAGAGTCAGAAAGCTGTTTAGGGACGATATGGAGAACTATAAGGCAAGGGCGCAAGCAGTCAATCAGGCCGAAGTATTTGAGGAGGCCTTTGCCATCAGCGAATGTCCTACTCAGGGAATCGAGAATCCTACGATTGTGGCAGCCCAGGCCGCCAATGAACTTCTGGAGATTAAGGGGATCAAAGCTTCCGTGGTAATGTCTAAATATAACGGAATGATTTATTTAAGCGCCCGCTCCATTGATGAGGTCAATGTCCAGGTGATGATGGAGCGCCTTGGAGGAGGCGGCCACAGGGCTATGGCAGGCGCGCAGCTGAAAGGGGTTTCCATAGAAGAGGCGAAACAGAAAATAAAAGAAGTAATCAAAGAGATGGTTGAGAAAGGCGAGGTCAGCTAAGACGTAAACCGGCTGCCAAAAGATGTGGAAAACATCCGCCAAGACAGAAACCAGGCAAGGAGGATATAACAATGGAAGTAGTTTTACTGGAAGATGTTAAGTCATTAGGAAAAAAAGGTCAGATTGTCAAGGTAAATGAAGGCTATGCCCGCAATTTTATACTGCCTAAAAAATTAGGGGTGGAGGCCACATCCAAGAACCTTAACGATTTGAAGTTAAAGAAAGCCAATGAAGAGAGAGTCGCTGCAAAGCAGCTAGAAGAAGCAAAAGAATTGAAGGAGAAGCTGGAGAAGGAGCCTGTGACCTTGGCCATTAAGGCAGGAGACAATGGAAAGGCATTCGGCTCCGTATCAGGCAAAGAGATCGCCAAAGCGATTGAGGAGCAGTTAAAACTGGATATTGATAAGAAGAAACTGGTGCTTCCGGAATCACTGAAAACCTTTGGAGTCCATGAGGTTCCGGTGAAGCTTCATAAAGACGTGACAGCAAAATTGGCGGTTAAAGTAGTAGAGGCCTAAGGAGGATACGATGGATGAAGCTCTCATAAAGAGGGTACTTCCTCACAGTATTGAAGGAGAGCAATCGGTCATCGGCTCCATGCTGATGGACCGGGAAGCGATCATCACCGCTTCGGAGATGATCACCGCAGATGATTTTTATCAGCATCAATATGGCATCATGTTTGAGGCCATGATTGAACTGTTTAATGAAGGAAAGCCGGTAGATCTGGTAACGCTCCAGGACCGTCTGAAAGAAAAAGACGTACCGCCGGAGGTTTCCAGTCTGGAATTTGTCCGTGATATTATGACTACGGTTCCTACATCGGCCAATATAAAAACGTATGCCGGTATTGTCAGGGAAAAAGCGGTACTGCGGCGATTGATTAAGGTAAATGAAGAGATTGCCAACAACTGCTATTTAGGAAGGGAGCCTTTGGAGACCATTCTGGCAGATACGGAAAAAAAGATTTTTAATCTGCTTCAGAGCCGAGATGCGGGCGAGTTTGTCCCCATTCGTCAGGTAGCCTTAAATGTGCTGGAAAATATAGAGAAAGCCTATAGAACCAGAGAGACTGTTACAGGAGTTCCCACAGGCTTTCATGATCTGGATTACAAGACCTCCGGATTCCAGCCTTCAGATCTGATTCTTCTGGCGGCTCGTCCCTCTATGGGAAAGACCGCCTTTGTCCTTAATGTGGTGGATTATGTGGCCGTGCGAAAGGGAATCCCCTGTATGGTGTTCAGCCTGGAGATGTCCAAAGAGCAGCTGGTGAACCGTATGCTTTCCATGGAGTCCAATGTGGATACCCAGAAACTGCGGACAGGTACTCTGACAGACTCGGATTGGGATGCCGTGGTGGAGGGCGTAGGGGTTATAGGCAGTTCCAAGCTGCTTATCGACGACACTCCCGGTATTTCTATCACGGAACTTCGATCAAAATGCCGGAAAGTGAAATTGGAACATGGGCTGGGCATGGTTATCATTGACTATCTCCAATTGATGACAGGAAGCGGGAAGACCAGTGATAACCGCCAACAAGAGATTTCCGAGATTTCCCGTTCCTTAAAGGCACTGGCCAGGGAACTTAAGGCGCCGGTTGTGGCATTGTCCCAGCTGAGCCGTGCCTGCGAAACAAGAGCAGACCATCGTCCCATGCTTTCTGATCTCCGTGAGTCAGGCGCTATTGAGCAGGATGCGGATGTGGTGATGTTTTTGTACAGAGATGATTATTATAACAAAGATTCGGAGATGAAGGACATAGCGGAGATTATTATTGCCAAGCAGAGAAATGGGCCTATCGGAACCGTGAACCTGCTGTGGCTGCCTCAATTTACCAAATTTGTCAATGCGGTCAGACAGCCGGAGCAGTAAGCGTATTCCGCCCTGCCAATATGCCGATCTGTTACACGTCCCTGGGGACAGTGGGCGGACCTATCTGGCCACAGATATAAAAGTTTCATAAAAGTTTCGGAAGTCGGATCATCAAATAATCTGGCTTCCGATTTTTTTGATTTTTTAATCATAATATTTATTCTTAAGTCATATGATGTTAATAAGGTATGGACATCCCGTATATAGTAAGAGGTCAATCTTGGACTAAAGGAGAGAAGCATATGGCGGAGATACGTTATCTGATATCAGATGCAGCCAAAAAAGTAGATGTAGAATCCCATGTTCTTCGATATTGGGAGGACGAATTGGAAATGCAGATTCCCAGAAATGAGATGGGGCATCGG
>CAYWRB010000191.1:0-5738 GCA_964460025.1 uncultured Hungatella sp. | reverse complement strand
ACCCCTGCCATAAGTGTAACAATCGCTGCAATAGAAATTATTTTTTTCATATGAAACTCACTCCTTTGTTTTTGTATCTTTGTTTTTGTATGAGCCAAGTATACCGTCTTTGATGTTAATTCTGAAAGCGTATGTATGTTAAATCTATGTTAAGCTCTCGAAACTTTCACAGAAAAAAGGCATAGAATCAAGATAATCATCTTGTCTATGCCTTCAACCACCTGGTATGAACCCTATGGCCTGCCTTTCACCACAGGCAGGTTCTTGTCATCTTTTAATCATCTTTTTCAAAGTTACATCACGTCACAGCAAGCCTCTGCAATGATTCCGGTGTCACCTGTTAGAATAGATATTACCATAATTATCAATCGTTCTCCTTTACTCTCCAATACCCTTTTCTTCTTCCTCCAATTCTTTCAATAGCGCCAAGCTTTTTTAAGTCTGCCACTGCTCTCTGCACTGTTTTATATGATACTCCTAAACGGTCAGCTATTTCGGACATCATTTGTCCTATTAAAAGCTTCTTTCTCTCAGTATCTACAACAAATGCCTGAATGGAATAACTAGTACCCGAAGTACCTCATAAAAAAGCTTTTTCATGGGTCCCTGTTCCAAAGGCACATATGCCTCCCCGTCGCTTATCATTCCGTCCGGAGAAATATGGCGGCTATGTTCTTTTAACTGGCTTGCCTGCCTGCGGAGAGATTGATTCAACTCCTCACAGTCAATAAACAACATCATTTCCGTATCCAGATAAACGCTTCTCATGTCCAGATTACATGAACCTACCATACTGATACTGTCTCCTGCCAGTATGGTTTTTGTGTGAAGCGCCTGTTCCCCCAGATACTCATAAACATGAACTCCTGTTTTGTATATCTCTTCTTTTTGATTCAGATAGTCCGTACATCCAAATGGATTTGCACCGCCTTCCACCGCATTTGTAATAATCTCAGCCCCGTTTACACTTATTTCTGCTAAATCATGGTACATATCCCTGCTGCATATCACGTAGGGAGTCTGAATCAAAATTCTCTCGCTCTTTTTTAATTCATCTATCATTTTATTCCATAACAAAGGCTGCTTATTTTCCGGTTCTATAGGATTCGTGTACAGTTCAACTGCCTTCGTCTCCATTGTCACATCTTCCCATTGAATATCCGTAAACACTTCGGGATATTTTTCCCTCATGACAGAATAACGCTCTGCCAGGATTTCTTTTTTATACGCCACCTTTCTGTAAGGTCTTGCACAGGGCAAATTCCATATCTGCTCAAAATATCCCTTCAGCTGCAGATAGGATCTTCCCTGGCCCGACATGGTTTCATATACCAGCATATCTCTGTCCTCATTATAGGAATCCCTGTAATTTCCCAAAAACAGGTCATTGGTATTCCTGCCGCCAAGGATATAAGCAAAATCATCGACAATCATATATTTGTCATGCATACGATAATTAATCCTCCAGGGTATCAGCAGGTTTACCGGGTTATAAAATTTCACCTGCACATTTTCATGAGCGGAAAGTTCCCTGAATCCTCTGCTTCCCGTAAGATACAGCATTCCATTGATTCCGTCCACCATAATCCGTATGTCCACTCCCCTTTCCGCCGCGTGAAAGAGGGATGCCATCATATCGCCCCCGCTGTTATCCTCCCGAAAATCAAAGGTACATAATACAATACTTTCCTGTGCATTTTCTATTAAACGCAGTCTCCACAGCAATGCGTCCATATTATTGTCGATGCAAAGTATTCTTTCCTGAGACAAAGTGGGGGAATGCAAATCCATTCCCCCATCCTGCGGCGCCCTGTGAAAAAGAGGCGGTATCACCAGGCATACCGCCATATAAGCAATCCATATGAAAAGCAATCTCTTTCGTATTTTCATCAGTTATGACGCTCCGTCAAAAAATCCATTTTATTATGCTGCAATAAAATATTTATCTTCTCATGGCCGGATAAGGAAATATTCCTACCGAGCGGAAATCCGATGGGAAATTAAGTACTTCCCATCCTGCAGCCGTTCTACTTCCCTGACCATTCTGTATGATTTGGTCATAGCAGTCCCTATAATAACTATCCATATCCGTAAAGACCTGATCCTCTGTCACTCCTAAATCTGCAATGTTTCTCAAACCTGCCTCTTCCGGATTCTGTTCCAGATTGCGGTAAATGGAACCGTTACAGGGCGGCAGATAGACAGACAATTCCTGTCTGATATGGGTGCTTGCATAATCCATATCCGTCTTGTTGAAGTAATCGTAACGTCCTCCTCCCGAATCATCCCACGTAGCATCCACATTATAGTACCCGTCATCCAATGCAACGATATTCCATGCATGGGCTTCCCCGGCATAGCCGGTACAATAATAGCAGGGAATATCCAGCTGCTGTAAAAGATACTGAAAAGCCCTTGCATATCCGGCGCATACGGTCTGCCCATTTACCAGCGCGCTGTAGGCGCTTTGGTTCATCTCCGCGCCTAAATGATAAGAAACCCTTTCGATCAGCTTATCATGAACAAATTTCTCTTTTTCATAATCGCTGGACAAATTCCGTGCTTCTGAGATAATTTGACTGGCATTCTCCTCAAAACCAGCCTTTGCGCCATCCATGTTCTGCGCAGTGCGGTTAAATTTCAGATCAATTTCCACACACCTTCCATCGCTTAAGTATTTACAGGAATAAGCCGTTTCCAGCCAGAACAATTCCGGATGGTCATTGTAAACTGCTGAAAACACTTGACTCAACTGATCTGATGTTATTTGCTCCACCGGCGAAAATGTAGCATATATTTCGTTGGCATTGGCATAAATCTGACGATAGATATGCTTGCCCACATCATCCAGCATAGCATAATAAGGATATCGGACACTGTCAAACTCCAATCCATCGCCTGTATATCCCACACCTATCTGATTTTGAAGTTCCTTCGCAGCCTCATCATCGATCTGTTCACGGTTTTCCTGTACCTGCTGATATCCATTTCTACCTGATACATTCTCCGGCACGACGATTTCAGACTGCTTTGGCAAAACATAATCCGATACTATCGATTCCGCTATGGCATCATTTTTCAGGGGATCTGCCGCATTCGTTTCATCTGTTTCGTCTGTTATATCCGTTTCATCCGTTTCATATTCTTCTGTCTTCTGCTCTGTTTCTTCCTGTTCTGCACTTTCATCAGGATAACTGGCTGTCACTTCCTGCGGAGCACCGTCTTCTGTCATCACTTCAATATTTCCCTGCTCCGGATGTAAAAATGACTCCATTTTATCCATAATATCCGGTCTGAATATAGATATCCCGCTCAGCATACAGGAAATGGCAAACACCACTGCCGTAAAACATATCAGCCTTTTTAAAAATCTCATTCCTTTTCATCCATTTCTTTCAGTTATTACTTTGTTATTATGACATAAACAAATAACATAAATATAACAAAAGGATAAAAATTTTCTAAAAACCGGATTATCGTTTATATCTATTGTTCTTTATCATCTCATATATTTCTACCAGACGTGGATACGCATACTCAAAAAACCCCTTATATGCATTGCAAAAGTAATTTTTGCCTGTGCTATTGCCGGTCACCGGCTCTCTGTTTCGTCTGCATCCGCCTCTGCAAAGTCCAAACCATTTACATTTCCGGCAGTCTTCATGAATCTGTTGGGACCATTGGATAAAGCCCAGTTCATCCCGGCGGCGGTCCATTTCATCAAAGCTATCCTTACGGATGTTTCCCAGAAGCCACTGATCCAAAGCATAAAAATCACAAGGGTACACGCTTCCATCCGCTTCTATAACCCACTGCTTCCCACAGCTTCCCCGCATGTTACAGCTTTCCGGAACCTGCCTGTCAAGAATCATCATCAAATTCTCAAAGTAACGGTTATACAAAGGCTTTCCCGCTTTTGCATCCACATACCATGCATCAAACATGGCTTTTAAAAATTCCTCATATTTCTCCGGAGTCAGGGAATATTCCTGCCGTCCCGGTTCCTGCTCTATGGGATCCAGACACTCGATATACTGCTGATAATACATTCTGTTCTTTTTAAAAAAGTTATAGATTTTCTGTGCCCGCTTGGCAGAAACACCTGTCACCACCGTCAGAACATTGTACTCCACATCATACCGCTCCAGTAAACGGGCAGCTGCCATGATTCGGTTAAATGTATCTCTCCCTGAGGCATCCTTCCGATATCTGTCATGAAATTCCTTCGGGCCATCTACGGAAAGCCCTACCAGATAACGGTGCTCTTTCCAAAATCCTGCCCATTTTTCATCAATATGATAGCCATTGGTCTGAATCGCATATTGAAATCGGATTTTTTTGGGATTCTTATGTGATACGATATACTCTGCCAAATCCTCATAAAAATCCATCCCTGCCAAAGTCGGCTCTCCTCCCTGAAAAGCCAGCATACAGGAATGATCTGCATATTCCATAACTTGATCCACTATTTTGTGCATGGTATCTTTTGACATGATACCATGAGAAAATACTTCCCGGTGTTCCTGCTCATCTGCATAAAAACAATATCTGCACTTCATATTGCAATTCCCTGATGCGGGTTTTATTAAAATACTTGCCGACGGCATATGCTGTCCCTCCCCCTGCTCCTCTTAATGTATAATAAATATAGTATAATGCATAGCCCCAAAATCTTCCATTACTATTTTAATGTCATTTAAGAAAGGGAAAATTGCGAACTTTTTATGAAACAGTTGATAAATATGTATTGTAAACAACAGGCCAATATTTTATAATCAAGTATACAAACCGGAAGTTGCAAAGGAGAACTTTATGAAATTATCAAGAGGCCGCAAAGGTTAGTACAAATCTAATCGGAATTTACGGAGGTGCGCAGCGTTGAAAATAGAAAATAATATCGTAAAGTATTATTTGAAAAACGTATATTTCATTACAGGTACGGCTTATGCGGGGAAATCAACAATGGTGAAAATGCTTGCCAGCCGATATGATATGGTTTTTTGCGGAGAAAACTATCATATCCCAGTATCCGACGCTGTGGCGACACCCGATGTACAGCCCGATCTTTGCTATAGGAAAAGCCTTACCGATTGGAAAGATTTTGTCACTCGCTCGCCGGAAGAGTATGAGCGCTGGATCTATAGCTCGTCCAAAGAGGGCGCCGGGTTTGAAGTTGCCGAACTTATTTCCATAGCAAGAGACAAAAAGGTAATTGTGGATACCAATATTCCTGTTGATCTATTGAAGGAGATTTCCGAATATGATCATGTGGCTGTTATGCTCTCGCCGCAGTCCATGAGTGTGGAACGCTTCTTTGACCGAAGCGACCCCGAAAAGCAATTTATTCTCAGCGTTATTGACAGCTGTGACAATCCCGAAAAGGTTATGGATAATTATAAACGTGGCCTGGCGCTGATTAACAGCCAAAAGCATTATGACGAATTGGCCAACAGCGGTTTTTTCACAGTTACGCGTGAAGATAATGGAGCAGACACAAGAGAAGAGGTATGCGATAAAATCGCGAGGCATTTCGGACTGATTTAACAAATTCCGGTTTGTAAGGGATAATATCACACTTCTTTATGGGACAACCAATCTCATGCAGGACGTGAAAAATGTGTACCGCAAAGAATTTGATGCCGCCCTGCATGAATACAATGCAGGCGTTATATTTATAAGTATTGATGACAATGAACAAGCTAATTTGAAACTGTTATGCGATTACATTTTTGGAGAAC
>CAYWRB010000190.1:0-5772 GCA_964460025.1 uncultured Hungatella sp. | reverse complement strand
GGAGTGATTCTGGGATCATAAAAAAGATGTTTTCACTGTTTTATAATATTTCCATC
Organism: uncultured Hungatella sp.; assembly: GCA_964460025.1. Taxonomy (GTDB): domain Bacteria; phylum Bacillota; class Clostridia; order Lachnospirales; family Lachnospiraceae; genus UBA3402. The sequence continues at coordinate 5,716 of CAYWRB010000190.1, read as the reverse complement.
ACAATTTCGTCACAAAACGTTGATATAGTATGCTCATAGCTGATGAAACAGCAGCACTTAACTGTTAGATTATGACAGAAACAGCAGTGAACAGCATCGAACGGAAAGGAGATATGAAAAATGTACGATGAAAACACAAACAGAGAGTTAAATGAGGAAAGGACTGCTGACGAACATAGAGGAGAGGACCAGACACCAAACTTTGTATTGAACAATCCAGGTGAGAATAGCCAGACAATTCAGGACCAGGTACCTCAGAACCAAGCACCTCAGAACCAGGCATTTCAGAGCCAGCAGCCTCAGAACCAGCAGTCATACCAGAATCCTGCCGGCCAGCAGCCTCAGGGTCAATGGCAGTATCAGAATACAAGGAATCAATCCAATCAATCCCAGGGCCAGCAATATCAAAACCCGTCAGGACAGCCTTTGCCCTATCAGAATCAAACTGCCCAGGGAACCTACAACCGGCCCTACAACTGGCAGAACGGAGAGCAGGGAGCCGAAGCCGGTTCAAGGAAAGTTAGTGGAGAACATTCCGCCCATGGAGAGAAAAAGAAACGTTCAGGAGGAATGGGGCGGAAGATTGCCGGCATTACGGCGGCAGCCCTTTTGTTTGGAACAGTTTCCGGCGGCACCATGGTGGGAGTGAATATGCTGGCAGGTTCTTTTCAGAAAGAAGAAGCCTACACACCGATTACTCAGCCGGAGGTATCCCAAGAAGAACCTACGACCCAGGCAGCCATACCGTCCCCTTCTGTGGGCAGCAGCGGCGGCGCCGGCACAGCCCTTCTTTTAGATGTTTCCGACATTGTAGAGGCGGCCATGCCTTCCGTAGTGTCCATCAACAATACCATGGTGTATGAAGGAAGCAACTGGTTCGGACAGAGGCAGCAGTACGAAGTTCCCGGCAGCGGTTCCGGTATCATTGTGGGAAAAAATGATGAGGAACTTCTGATTGTGACCAACAATCATGTGGTGGAAGGAGCCAGTAAACTGGCGGTAGTCTTTATTGACGATAAATCCATAGATGCAGCTATTAAAGGAACCGATGCGGAGTCGGATTTGGCAGTGGTGGCCGTACCTTTAAAGGATATTCCGGAAGATACCTTAAGCCAGATATCCATAGCAAAACTGGGCAATTCGGAAGAATTGAAGGTAGGTCAGGGTGTGATCGCCATCGGCAACGCACTTGGTTATGGCCAGTCCACAACCGTTGGATATATCAGTGCATTGGATCGGGAAGTCACCACAGACAATTCTACAACCAGACATTTGCTTCAGACAGATGCAGCCATCAATCCCGGCAACAGCGGCGGCGCTTTGTTAAATATGAAGGGAGAGGTAATCGGTATCAATGCGGCCAAATATTCCAGGACGGATGTAGAGGGAATCGGATATGCAATCCCGGTATCTCAGGTTCAGGATATTATTGACGCTTTGATGATAAGGAGAAGCACAATCGTTGAAGAGGGACAAGAAGGCTACTTGGGGATTCAGGGGCTGACGGTAGACGAGAGTATGGTGAAGCAGCTGGATATGCCGGCCGGGGTATTTGTATATGCCATCATTGACGGTGGTGCGGCAGCGGATTCCGATCTGCGGGAAAAAGATGTGATCACCAAATTTGACGGCCAAAGCGTCAGAAGCATGGCAGCCCTCCAGGATCTTTTGAGAAGGTATAAAGCGGGCGAGACCGTGGAAGTGACCGTAGAGTCCTTGGAAAACGGAAAATATGTGGAGAGATCTGTTTCCATTACTCTGGGACAAAAGGCAACGTTGGGAGAGGACAGCTAATATAATCATATTTAATCTTATTAAAAGAATGTAAAATCAGGTTCCGGTCTTGTGCCGGAGCCTGATTTTGTTTATAATGGTAGACACGAAAAGGTTGACGAAAGGGACAGGATAACGATTTTGGACGAGAAAGACACTACAAAAGAGATTGCAAAGAATACAAAAGATGAATACGAGAAGGTCTGCTATATATGCCGCAGGCCGGAGAGCAAGGCAGGTCCTATGGTTACCGTGCCAGGCGGTTTATGCGTATGCCGTGACTGTATGCAGAAGACCTTTGATTCCGTGGTAAACGGAGGCCTGGATCTTTCCCAGATCCAGAATATGCCTTACTTAAATCTGAACTTGAATCATGTGAATCAAAATATGCCCAAGATGGAGATTCCCAAGAAGCAGCAGATCAAGAAAAAGGCGGAAGGGAAGCAGGCGCCAGCCTTTGACCTGAAGGATATTCCTGCGCCTCACAAGATCAAGGCGGAGCTTGATGAATATGTGATCGGACAGGAGAAGGCCAAGAAAGTCATATCTGTTGCCGTATATAATCATTACAAACGGGTATTTACAAGGGAACAACAGCAGGAAAAGGGGGACGATGTTCAGATTGAAAAGTCCAATATTCTTCTGATCGGCCCTACGGGAAGCGGCAAGACGTATATGGTGAAGACTCTTGCCCGGCTTTTGGATGTGCCCCTTGCCATAGCGGATGCCACGGCCTTGACAGAGGCAGGATATATCGGAGACGATATTGAGAGCGTTGTGTCCAAGCTTTTGGCGGCTGCGGACAACGATGTGGAGAAGGCTGAGAGAGGGATTATCTTTATTGATGAGATCGATAAGATTGCAAAGAAGAAGAGCACCAATGCCAGGGACGTAAGCGGGGAATCGGTACAGCAGGAGTTATTGAAGCTGCTGGAAGGAAGCCGGGTGGAAGTCCCCGTAGGCTCCAACCAGAAGAATGCCCTGACTCCCATGGCTACGGTGAATACGGACAATATTCTGTTTATATGCGGAGGAGCCTTCCCTGATCTGGAAGATATTATAAAAGAGCGGCTCAGAAAGAAGACGTCCATGGGATTTCAGGCGGAATTGAAAGACAGGTATCAGGATGATCCGGATATTCTGCGGTATGTGACCAACGGGGATCTGCGGTCTTTTGGCATGATTCCGGAATTCCTTGGCAGGCTTCCTGTGGTTGTCACATTCCAAAGCCTGACCAGAGATATGATGGTGGAGGTCTTAAAAAAGCCAAAGAATGCCATTCTGAAACAGTATATAAAACTGCTGGCCATGGACGAGGTAAAGCTGGTGTTTGAGGAGGAAGCCCTTGGGTGGATTGCAGAGGAAGCCTTGAAGAGAGAGACAGGGGCCAGGGCGCTGCGGGCCATTATCGAGGAGTTTATGCTGGATATCATGTATGAAGTGCCCAAGGATCGAGGGATCGGGACGGTGGTGATTACCCGGGGCTACCTGGATAAAAGCGGCGGCCCCAGAATCGAGATGCGCGGATAAAGGCCTGACGGACAGGCCCTTATCACGGTTATCTCAGTGATCCCGCAGGGACACGTAGGACTGGTACAGGTTTAAAGTTCCGTATCCCCATTCCTGATTGGGATAAGTAAAATTGGGATTTCTGGTGGCTCCCCGGGCAAGGTAGGCTTTGACAGAGCTGTTGGTAAGCTGAGGATAATTTCCCTGTATGATTCCCCAGGAATACAGATTGGCCACGGCGCCTGCCACATGAGCGGCGGATACGGAGGTGCCGGACATACGGGTCATAGGATAGTCGCCGGGAATCGGAGAGATTCCCGGTCCAAAGATATCCACGCCAGGCGCGGCGATATCCGGCTTGATCCTTCCGTCACGAGTATAGCCTCTGCTGGAATGGATGTAGAGGCTGTTGTTTAGATGGTTGTAGGCGCTGACTGTTATGGGAAAAGCAGCATTACCCGGGCTGGTGATGGTGGTAAAGGGATCGGCATATAAAAATATGGTGTCATCCGTCACAAAATCATGAATGGGAAGCCACAGATGGTAAACTCCGGTGAGAGATACGGTAGGATATACCCGAAGCCTCCAGATCCCTGCGGTAGGAGCCACAAAGCGCATAAGAGCCAGGTAGTCGTCCTGGGTTCCGGTGCTGGCAATGTAAGACACCGTGATGGTAGTCTGTTCCAGCGTAAAGTGGACGGAAGTGTCCTCTCCAGCGCGGAAAGGAATCCGTTCGATGACTTCCCCGGTAGGAGAGACAAAACCTACGGTATAGATTTCAGGAAGGTTTGCCCACAGTTCCATGATGAAGCCTGTTTCCCCTTCTCCTACTCGAAACTCCACTTCATCAAATATGGAGGAACCAGACATTCTTCCCATATAGTGGTGGCGGAATCCTACTTCATTGCCGGCGGCACATATGGCGGAGACGCCTGAAATCTGCCTTAGATTATTTAAAACCTGGCTCAGGGGAGAAAAGCCATTGTGGCCTCCCTGGTTGCTTCCAAGGCACAGGCATATGATCAGAGGCATCCGATGGCGGACAGCCAGAAGCCGTAAGTATGTAATGGCCATCATCAGATCCGTGCTCTGATAAGCGTCTACGGAGTCCGGGATCATGTAGTAATCCCGGAGATATTGTTTGGCTTTTTTCAGCTTTACAATTCCCAGACGGCATCCCGGGGAAGCGCCGGTAAAATCCAGGGAAGGCGTCTGCCTTCCGGCTGCGATGCCGGCCAGAAAGGTTCCGTGTCCGTTGGTATCCGTTGAGGGAACCACGGAAAGGGGAGTTTCCTGGGAAAGGGCCTCATTGATGGCCTGCTCCCTGTATTCCTGGCCATAAAAAAAATAGTAAGGCTGCCCCCTTGGATTGTTCATCTGGAAACCGTCGCCGGGAAGGGTCTGATCCCAGATGCCCAGGATTCGTGTTCTGCCGTCTTCTTCCCGGAAGATAGGATTTTGATAATCAATGCCGGTGTCGATCAATCCGATGAGGGTTCCTTCTCCCTGGGAATTCAGGGCCGGCTGCCGGAAGGATGACAGAATTCCGGAGCGTTCCATACTGGTAGTGTCCAAAAGTCCGTAGAGAGCCGGAATGGATAAATAGGAATGATTTTCTACGGATATGGGAAGAGTATCTGACAGAGGCAGATGGGCGATGGCATATTCGTCATCCACATAGCTGATACAGATATTTCCGTAAAGCCGGGCCAGCTCTTCCCTTCCCAGCCCGCTGGGACGAAATATAAAATCAGCATATTGCTCCTCGGCTACGGGGAAATTACAGATGTCCATAGGTAAAGTCTCAATTTCTTTTTCTATAATGATATACACCAAACGGGAATGATATCCCACCAGACTAAAAAAGATAACGGAGGTATCGGAACATGATATTTATTTTGTTGATAGCGGCAGTTTTACTCATTGATCTGGGAATAAAAGATACCATAGAAAAAGCAGATCCGTCCGCATTTCCAAAGGCGGTAGAAGAAACAAAAGGGATTGTTATGCTCCACAGAAATCACAATGAAGGCCTGCCCTTTGGATTCTTGAAGCAGAAAAAGGAATTGGTAAGGCAGCTTCCTATGACCGTGGTTTCTGCCGTTGGGGGAATTTTTATGTGGTTGTTTTCCAGAAAAGGGTATCTGGCACAAAAGGCAGGCCTTGCGTTGGTCCTGGGCGGAGGATTAAGTAATCTTTATGACAGGATCGTCCGGGGATATGTGGTAGATTATTTCAGCATCCAGTGGAAAAAGCTAAAGACAGTTGTTTTTAACCTGGGAGATATCTGCATCTTTTTAGGGGCGGCTATTGTGCTGGCGGCAGAGATTGCAGAGGCAAAATCTTGTACTAAAAAGGAATGACGGGGAATATATTGAAACTAAACCAACACCTAAAGGAGTTATACATGGAGCAGTTCAAGCTGAAGGTATTC
>CAYWRB010000189.1:5541-5795 GCA_964460025.1 uncultured Hungatella sp. | reverse complement strand
TTTTTCAGTATTCTGGTATCGGAAAAAAGAGAATTATATGTGGAGGCGCTTTTTTTTTTAAGACAGGCAATTAAGACGGAACATGTCAACAGGCGGGAAGATTTGACAGCGATGCTTATGGGAAGTCTGGAAACCAGTATTCTGCAGGCGGATTTTTCCGAAGAGGCGGAAGAGATGGGAACCGGAGGAGAGGGAATCCAGGATATATCGGGAAGGGCCCATCTTCTGGTTCGGAAGCTGCGGGATACAGGGTG
>CAYWRB010000189.1:0-5531 GCA_964460025.1 uncultured Hungatella sp. | reverse complement strand
AGAGATTGAATATGAGAGCGGGGGTTTTGATGAGAATATTACAATCCCCGATTATGCCATTGCGGTCATCAATCTTTTATATGATTTATCCTGTGAGAAGACAAAAGAATACAACAGTTATGTCTATGCCACCTATGCGGCTCTTAAGAATTCCGGGGAGAATCCGGATTATTTATACCAGGCCCTTCAGACCGCTTATCAGAATACCATGAAACTGGTGGATGAGCTGAAACTGCTGTTTAACAATATTAAGCGGTATCATCAGCGGATTGCGGACAGTATGGATGTGAATCAGTTGTTGGAAGAACATTTTGACCGTTATAAAGAGCAGATTGTGGATACCATCTATTATCCGCTGAAGACCATCGATTCGGTTCCCAGATTTAAATACGGCATTTTATCTATACTAAACGGATGGCTTTTGGATGAGGAGATTATTTCGTCTATTGTGGATCAGGGAATCAAACGGCGTATGTTTAAAGATGAGGTAGACGGAAGAGATGAGACTTTGACCATGATGAATTCCATTGCGGATACTTACGACAGTATCGAGCGGATGATTGGCGAGATTGACGAGAAACATGTGGAGTATACCAATGCGTCCATAGACAAAATCCGCTATATGATGAATTCCGACAGAAGCGCCAAGGGAAAACTGATTGCCCTTTTGAAAAATACGGACAGACGTAACATTTATGAAGAGATGAACCAGGCAGTAGAGGCTTATCACCACAGGTTTGCGGATATGCAGTCTCTCTACGACCGGGTGAAAAGGACGGTAAAGAACGAGGGCAGGCCGCTTCCTATCAAGGAAAAGGAAGACAACACGGAATTGGTTCAGAGTTTTCTGGAGGATGTGAGAAAGCAGTACAGCAACAAAAAGATAGATGATTATATGGAAGGCTGTTTTGGGGAGCGAAGGGAGATTGATACGGAGGATTTTACCATAAGCAGTTCGGAGGAGTTCATTCTGTTTTTGCTGGCAACCATACGGGGCAGAGAAAAAAGCGCGGGATATAAAGTAGAATTCGGTCCGGGGAATGTGGACTGTCAGGGATTCAGTCTGCCGAAGGCAAGATTTATAAAGAAAAGAGAAGGGTAAAATGTTTGAAGAAAAGTATGAAAAACTGAGCATGGCGGAGCAGGAAGCATTTAAAAGAATCGTAAACTGGATGCTGGCCCACACGTTTCTGCTTCAGGACAATTATGTATTTGACGACAGCATGAAAAGAACCAATCCGGATTACCTGTTTGTGGAGAGAAACTTTGAATTGTTTGAGGACTATCTGGAGTACAGCGGGTTTTGCCTGGAGAGGGACACCAATTACGGAGTTATTTTTTTGTCAAGTACCTATGAGTTTAACCGGGTGAAGCTGGATAAGATGACGACTCTGATGATTTATGTGCTCCGCTTGATTTATGAGGAGGAGAGAGAAAAGCTGTCCCTGTCCAGGAATATTTTTACATCAACAGGGGACTTGATTCACAAGATGATTTCGCTTGGCGTCATTAAGAAAAAGCCGGCCAATCAGGTGATGAGGGACTCTCTGAGAACCTTAAACCGGTTTCGTATCGTAGAAAAGCCGGAAGGAAGCTGGGAAGATGCGGATACAAAATTATTGATTCTGCCTACCATTCTTTTCATTGTTACCAATGAGAGGATCGGCAATATGTACAGGCTTTTGGAGGAAGAACCGGGAGAAATGTCACAGGAGGACGAGGATGAAGAAACTGACCAGAATGCTGCTGATACACTGGCATAATTATGAAAAGGAAGTCATCGATTTTGACATGATTAATTTCCTTACGGGAAAGACGGCGGCGGGAAAATCTACCATTATTGACGCGCTGCAGCTGGTGCTTCTGGGAGATACCACCGGAACCTTTTTTAATAAAGCGGCCAATCAGAAGTCAGCCAGAACCCTGAAAAGTTATCTGTTCGGGGAACTTGGGGATGACGGGGAGACGGGATTCCGTTATATGAGAAACGACCGGTTCAGCAGCTATGTGGTCCTGGAATTTGAGGATACGGAACGGAAAAGCAGATTCTGCGGAGGAATTGTCTGTGACTGCTATAAGGATCAGAGTTTTGATTCCAAATGGTTCATGATTCACAGCCAGGGACTGCCGGAGGATTTGTTTATTGATAAAGAAACCAGAACTCCCTATAATATCCCCCAGCTGAGGACGGTTCTTTCCCGCACCATAGGAAAAAAGAAGAATAATTTTTATGAGTTTTATGATACCAATAAGCGGTATCAGGAGGTGACTCTGGCTAAATTCGGGCAGATTAAGAATAAGTACCGGATTCTGCTAAAGAAAGCGGTTCCGTTTTCGCCGATTTCGGATATTGAGCATTTTATCACCGAATCCATCTGTGATGTGAAAAATAATATCTGTGTGGACCAGATGCAGAGCGACATCCGTCAGTATAAGAGCCTGGAGGAAGATGCAAGAAGAACCCAGAAAAGGATTGAGAGTCTCCAGGAAATTCATGGGGTCAATGAGGAATACGAAAGGGAAAAAGATAAATATTTACAGCAAAAATTCATTGTCATGCGGGCGGAGCAGGAGGAATATGCCGGTCAGGAAAGGGAATACCGCAGGCAGTTAAAGGAAAAGCAGGAATTGATTGACGTTAATGAAGGAGACATGGAAACCTTAGAGGAGGAGAGGAAGAGACTGGCGGAGGAACTGGAAAACCTGGAGCGGGAATACCGGGGGTCTAACATGGTCCAGCGGGAGAAGGAGCTAAAGGGACAGCTGGAGCGTCTGTCAGACCGGATTCGCCAGATAGAAAAGGGGATTGATAATGCTTTTGACCGTATTAGAGAGTATGGAAAGAACTGGAAGAGCCAGCTGATATGTGCGGAATCGGCAGGTTTTTTGGTGAAAGATGATTTTCGGAAACTGGCAGAAGCTATGGAGAACCAGAGCAAGGAGGACATTGGCAGCTTTCCTTTTGGGGATACGGCCTGCAGGATGGAGGAGATGCGGCAGGAAATCGATGATTACCGGTCTGAACTGAAAAAGCGCGCAGGTCAGATACAGGAGCGGGTCAGGGAATTGGAAACCGTCATCCGGAATCTGGAAAAGGGAATCAAGCCCTATCCGGAGCAGGTTGTGGGTCTGAAAAGGCTGCTGGAAGAACGGTTGTTTGACAGGCATCAGAAGGCGGCGGATGTGTTTATTCTGGCGGATTTATTGGAGATTGGGAATCCGGAATGGAGAAATGCCATTGAAGGGTATCTGGACAAGCAGAAATTTTATCTTCTGGTGGCGGAACCCTATTATAAAGAGGCGCTTGAGATTTATGATAAGGAAAAGCGGGAGGGGAATCTGTATGATGTAGGGCTGGTGGATATAGGCAAATTGAAAAAGGATTTTCAGAAAAAACCTTTGCCGGGTTCCCTTGCGGAGGAGGTACAGACAGCAAATCCTGACGCCCGCCTGTATGCGGATTATCTTTTGGGCCAGGTGATGAAATGTGAAAGCGTCAGCCAGCTGAACCGGTACAAAATAGGAATTACAAAGACCTGTATGCTGTACAAGGGGTATGTAAGCCGGAAACTGAATCCCTCACGGTATCAGAATCCTTTTATCGGGCGGCGCTCTATGGAGCTGATGCTTGAGCAGAACCGGGAGGAATTAAAACGGCAGAAGGAGCTTTATGATAAGACTTCGGATAGTCACAGGATTGTAAAAAGGGTTTCGGAAGCGCCGGTGTTGGGTGAGTATGAAGCCGCTCAGCATCAGGCAGCGGTGGAAAAACAGAGTGAGATGGAAAAGCTTCAAAAGGAGAGAGGGGAAGTACAGAAGGAATATGACGGTCTGGATTTTTTGTATCTTGACCGGATGGAGAAAAAGATTAGGGATTTAAGCGGCCAGATTGAGAAAAAGAAGGAATCATGGCATAAACTGGACAAGAAGAACGGGTTTCTTGCTATGGAGATGCAAAACATCCAAAGGAAGGAGCTTCCGGAGATTATAGGAAAGATTACAAAGGTGCAGAGTGAAATCGCGGAAGAATTTGAAGCTTCATGGATTGGGGAGGTGGGAGAGCCCCGTTTTTTGGAGGTTCAGGAAAGCAATTCGGAGAAATCTTTGAAAGAACGGTTTTTTGCCGCCATGAGGCAGACGGAGAAAAAGCGGGACAACCTCAGGCGAAGCAGGACAGAGAAGCGCTCCCGGTATAATGCGGAATATAAGATGCCCTATGATATTGAACTGGAAAGCAACCGGTATTTTGATAAAGAGCTGGAGGAGTTGGACCGGATTAAGCTGCCGGAGTATCTTGAAAAAATCCGGGATTCCAAGGAAAAGGCGTATAATCAGTTTCGGGATGATTTTATTGCAAAGATTAAATCCAATATCGAGGCCGTGACCCAGCAGATAGAGGAGTTAAATGATTCGTTAAAGAGAAGTGTGTTCGGCACGGATTCCTATCGGTTTGTGAAGAAGCCCAGGCCGGAGTATCAGAATTATTACAACATGATTATGGACCCTCTTTTGATGGATACGGGCGGGTGGAATATTGCTTCCCAGAGTTTTAATGAAAAGTATCAGAAAGAGATTGATGAACTGTTTCAGCTGCTGATTTTCAATGAGACTAATGTGACGGCAGAGAGGAAGGCAGAATACGAGAAGAGCATCCGCAAGTTTACGGATTATAAGACGTATCTGGTGTTTGACCTGATTGTGACAAATGAGAAAGGGGAGGAACAGAGGCTTTCCAAGACCCTTCTGAAAAAATCAGGAGGGGAGACGCAGATTCCTTTTTATATCGCGCTTTTGGCTTCTTTTTCTCAGGTTTGCAGAATCAAAAACAGGAATCAGAATAATACGATTCGGGTGATTATTCTGGATGAGGCGTTCAGCAAGATGGATGGGGAGAGAATCCGGGAAAGCATTCATCTTCTGAGGCGTTTCGGCCTGCAGGCCGTATTTTCAGCTCCTCCGGACAAGATTCCTGATATTGCCCCATTGGTTGACAGGAATATTGCCGTATATAAGGATTCCAGCCATTCCTTTACCAGATATTTCAGTCCGAGAGAGATAGAGGAGCAGTTGGAGGAACAGTTGGAATAACCGTTTGGATGGCGGGAAGGGAAGAAAGGCATGGATTACGGAACATGGGTTTTGGATACGCTTTTGACCAGGTATGAGAAAAGCAGGGCATTTGTGACAGGAAGTTTTTCCAGACGTATTTTTATCACCATGGAAAAGGAGAAACTTCTGGAACATACCCTGGAGGATCCGGATGAGAAGCAGGGGTTTTTAGATGCCTTGAGGAGATTAAAGGGCGAAGGGATGATTGATTATTCCTGGGTGAAGTATGAAAGGGGAAATCTGGTTGATAAGATTTGGCTGATTTCTAAGGAGGAGGCCATCGAATCCTGTTATAGAAATTTGGGGCGGATTCCCCAAAAGAATAAGCTTAACAGGCTGGAAGAGCAGATACGGCGCTATGGGGCCGGGGCGGAAAAAGAGGGAGTGCTGGGCCATTTTCTGGATGAAATGTTAAGGGAACT
>CAYWRB010000188.1:0-5879 GCA_964460025.1 uncultured Hungatella sp. | reverse complement strand
TGCTTCCGGCTCTCCTCCACCTCTTTCATCAAATCTTCAGCCATGGTATCCGGCTTCTCAATAATCTCCAAAAGCTGGGCTCCGCTTAACTGGCTGCAGGGAGTTGTCACAATGGATGCAGACCCGTTATGCTGTCTCAGCATCTCCACCGCCTTCTGCACTTTGGCTTCATCTGTCACATCGGTTCTGCTCAGCACAATGGTTCCTGCGTTTTCCACCTGATTATTAAAGAACTCTCCAAAATTCTTCATATACATCTTACATTTGGAGGCATCCACAACAGTCACCGCACTGTTCAGCGTTACATCCACGGTTGCAGCCACATCCCGGACCGCCTTCATCACATCCGACAGCTTTCCTACGCCTGACGGCTCGATAATCACCCTGTCCGGTTTATATTTTGTCAGCACCTCTTCCAGAGACTTGCCAAAATCCCCTACCAGAGAACAGCAGATACACCCGGAGTTCATCTCACGAATCTCAATCCCCGAATCCTTCAAAAATCCGCCGTCAATGCCAATCTCGCCAAATTCATTCTCAATCAGCACCACCTGCTCGCCGGCGATGGCCTCCTCCAGAAGCTTCTTAATAAATGTGGTTTTCCCGGCTCCTAAAAAGCCGGAGATAATATCAATCTTTGTCATAATATTTTCCCTTCTTTCTAATGCTCTATTTTGTCACAAACTTTCTGTAAAGTCAATATGCCAGAAAGAATCCGGCATGCCCAACCACGTGTTAATGGAGGCATCTATCCCTTTTGGTATACATCATTCCCAGCTTGGTTCACCCTTAATAACTCCAAAATCATTTTCACGCTTCCCACGTAGTAAACGCTGCACCCGTAGATGCCGTTTAATCCCGGATTTACAAGAATCAGCAGAGGAAACTTATCCGCATCCACATACATCCGCCGCGCCGCAGACTCAGCCGTATCATCAGAGACATAACATACAATCTTCGCCTCCGAAAAAGCGTTCACAGCCCTCTCCCATGCCGAAGTTTTCCGTATGGCATGATTTTCCAGTAAAAAACAGATTCCGGCTTTCATGTCTCTTAAGCTTGCCGCATACAGACTCATTTCATTCAGCACATGCTCCGTAGGCTCTTCCCCTGGTTTAAGAAAAGCAAGAATATACACGCCGGATTCTGTCAATGAAGAGATTTGCTTTATCTCCCCATTGTCTTCCACCTCAAAATCCTCCAGCTCATTAGATACCAGCAATTCCTTCCCATGGCCGGTCCGCATACGCAGTTCCTGTTCCTCCTGCTGTCCCGGCTCCAGACAAATTTTGCATTCTGATGCCAGCTGGTCTCCTCCCGGCAGACGGCTTGTTGTCAGCAGCCTGTAAAATCCCGGTTCCAGTTCCAACCACAGTTCTTCCCTTTCAAATTTCAATTCCTGATAATTCAATGTAACAAAACCGTCCCGGCGGTATTGTCCGATGGTCCAGTTCTGATAATAGTTCCATTCCTCTCCGTCCTGGCGCTTCAATACAAGGACCGCCTTTTTTGACGTTTTTGTCCCCTCTTTCGTTCCTGATATTCTTACGAAGCCGCCGTTCCTATAGATTTCCGCCTTCCGGGTAACCGGATTCAGACGGGCCGGAATCCCCAAGGTGCGGCAGATTGCCACACACAGAATATTCCTGCTCACAGGATTTCCAAACCTGGTTTTCAATGTCCCTGCCGGTACGGAGAGCAAAGTACTGTAATCGTCCTTTTCATCATACCGTATTCTTTCCTCAATACGGTCCCCAATTAACCCAGGGTCTTTTTTAAACTGCTCCTTCTCTGCGGCGCTGAAACATTTATGTATATCCTCCCTGAACGGTGTTATTTCCTCAAAATATATCCGCGGACAAAGAATATATCGGATATAGAGCTCCAGCTCTCCCTTTTCTTCCCATTCCCTGCGGTAAACCGAAGCTTCCCGCAAATGCGACTCCAGCACGTCTGCTTTGACATCTCTATAATCTTTTTCATTCAGGCAGTGCAGCATGCTCTTTCTGTCAGGATTCCCATCCTTTTCTAAAAACTCATATATCTGGGAGAAATTTCCTGCCGCCAGACGTAGGATTTTCTCTTCTTCCGGATACTTTCCCGCCAGTTCTTCTCTGTAATATCCGTCTATGCGTTTCTCCCTCAAGTTTGCCGATGCCTGAAGCCGCTGACGGTTCTTTGCCTTTTGCTGTTTTGTCAAATGGACCTGATAAAGTACAGACTCCTTCGGTGCTTTGATATCAATGTCTGTCCATTTGCCCAATCCTTTCCGGTCTCCTGTTTTTCTTAATACAAGCAGTACCTCTTCCCTGTCCTTTACACAGACAATTTTCTCCCCCCATGCCGCCCCTTTCACAGCCCACAGATGCACCGTACCCATTCCCAGGCACAGGGAAACCTTTCCTTCCTCATCTGTTCTTAATGAGGCAACAGAGCCATATTCCCCGCTGTTTAAAACCTCTGCCAGAACCTTAGCCTTTCCTGCCGGTGTCCCGTCCTCCTGTGTTACCTTTATCCAAAGTTCTTTTGTCTTGGCATATCTTGCCGTAATATTGTGATAATACAGGCCTTCCTCCCGGGTAATGCATGTCGGATTCTTGCTGTCTTTATAACCTGAAAACTGCCTTGTATGAATCATCACTGCTCTTGATGAAGCGTTCACAAACCAGCCTCTATCCAACACCTCTTCCGGTTCGCATGCCCCCAGAAAATGCCATTCTCCATCTATGTAAACCTCTGCCCAGGCATGATTATCATCACAGTGGGCCCACTTTGGCGTATAGACCTGTCTTGCCGGAATCCCCACACTGCGCAATGCTGTCACCGCAAAGGTTGATTCTTCCCCGCACCTTCCCTTTCCTGAACGATACATTGTCATGGGAGAAACGGTCCTGATATCAGAAGCTTCATAGCTTCCATTCTCCGCACACCAGTAATTGACCTCCAGCACGGCTTCCCTGAGGGTTTTCTTTTCAATCCGGCCAATCAGCTGTCCATAAAAGAAACGGCGGCAGTCCTCAATACTCTCGGAATTAATCCGATAATACAGAACATGATGCAGGAAAATTTCTTCCGGAAGCTTCCGGCACCACTCCATGGTCTCATATAACATAAGTCCATGCTGAACAAACCCTAAAAACACTTCAAATTCGTATGTTCCGGCGTCCCCAAGGGGCATGGTTCCATAAAAAAATTTCATCAGGAGCTGTTCCTTTGGTGTACACCGCTTCAGCTTCCATTCAATTTCTTTCCTTAACTCTTCCGGCAGATTAGTCCGTCCGTCATATACCTGCCGCACATAATTTTTAAATGTGTCCCCGAACATTCCTGCTCCTCCCTTGTCAATGCTGCGTCCTTTACCGTTGGTTCGGCGGCACTACGTCCGCATTTGCCTTCATCTTTCCTCCATGGTATTGATTACGGCTTTTGCTTTTTCAATCTCTTCCCTGTCTGTCCGTAAAATACTGAATTCACTAAATCCCGGAAGCCCCATATGAATACCCTGCTTCCGATAGCCCATGCCGCTGTCTATCATCTTTTTTCCTGACATATGAAAACTGCATCTGCAGCCATCCTCTATCATCTGGCGGATTACTTTTTCATTTACACCGCCGCCCACTAAAATTTCAATTCTCTCATCTGCCTGGGCCATCAGCTTTTTCAACACCTCCCTGCCTTCCAAACAGCAGGAAGCCTGTCCCGATGTCAAAATCCGGTCAATGCCCAGTGATACGGCCTCCTCCAGTGCCCCGTAGGGATTCCTGCATACATCAAATGCCCGGTGCAAAGTAAACCGCAGCGGCCCCGCACACTCTCTAAGCATACCCATCCTGTCTGAATCCAAATCTCCGTCCGCTTTCAGACATCCGGCTACAACTCCGTCCGCCCCCAGTTTCCGAAACATCTGAATATCCTCTTCCATCATCTGAAATTCCGCATCCGTATACAAAAAATCCCCAAACCTTGGCCGAATCAAGACATTCAGTTCTATATGACACACTTTGCGTATCTGTTTAAACTGACTTACTCCAGGCGTTGTCCCCCCTATAATCAGGTTTGCACAGACCTCCAGACAATCCGCGCCTCCTTCCTGCGCGGCTATGGCAGATTCTACCGAATCAACACACACTTCCAGCTTTGTTCTCATGTTCTTCCCTCCGGACGTATCATATCATACAAATCCGCCACCGACAACCAGTGGCTTCCAAAACTAATGGTGGAAAGAACAGATTCTTTATGATAGAATAAAATTACTATAACATATTATCAGGAGGTTCTCATGAAATATCCGGGAAATAAAAGTTCTCGCCATGTACAGAATTTTATCTTCAACACAGCCATGCTTTTGGAACTTCTTGTAGCGCTTATCGTAATCGTGGCTCTCGTCATTATGTTTTCTCATGTACCAGTGGAACTGAAAGCTCTGATGGAAAACGGAGAATTTAACCAATTCCTAAAAAAGATGTTTGACCTCATCATTGGAATCGAACTTCTGAAAATGTTGTGTCGCCACGATTTGGATTCCATCGTTGAAGTCCTTTTGTTCTCCGTAGCCCGGGAAATGATTATTGAACATATGCCCATTTATTTTGAATTAGTCGGAATCATAGCCATTGCTATTCTTTTCATCGTGAGAAAATACCTGTTTGTTTCCGCATTGGACAAAGTAGAAAAAGACGAGAATTCTTAAGGAGGCATTCTATGGGGTTTTATCTGAATCCGGGAAACGATGGTTTCTGGGAATCTATCCGTTCCCAAATCTATGTAGACAAGACAGGATTGATTGCCCATACCAATGGGTTTATCAATACAAAAGAAAAGTTCATCTGTGTCAGCAGGCCCCGCCGTTTCGGAAAATCTATGACCCTTGAAATGCTTGCCGCTTATTACAGCCGCGGATGTGATTCAAGAAATCTGTTTTCAGGAAAAGTAATAGAAACCGATAGTACCTTCGATGTGCATCTAAATCAATACGATGTAATCCTTCTCAATATGCAGCAGTTCCTCATCGAAGCACCGCCAGGGGGCATAACGGAACTTATGGAAAAATCGGTTTTGGAAGAACTTCTCGAAGAATATGGGCAACTGCTAAAAGAACCTGCTGTCAGACTTGCCGAGACCTACGAGGCCCTGAAAATTTATATGGATATGGACTTTGATGGACTCCGGTCCGACATTGTTCAGATGCTGGGAGGAAGTCATGGATGTTTTAAAGGCATCGGAAAAACTGCGGAATGCTCCAATTATCTGAAGCATTCCGCAGTCTTCTTCTAACCTGTTTCTTACGTCTAACTTTTTACTGCCCCTTTTATGTCACGGCTCCGCATCCTCTCTTTTCACATCTTCCCGTTTTGGGGCCGCCTCTTCTCTTCAAGCCGATGCCTCCACAGGCTCAATCCGATACATATTTTTCCTCTGTATCAGCCCTGTCTCCTCCAGAGTCTTCACCATGCGGTAAACCGTAGCCATACCGATAGACGGGTCTTTCTTAGCCGCCTGGTAGTATATCTCTTTACAGCAACAGCACTCATCCTTCAAAATAATATCAATCAGCAATTTTCTCTGATTCGTGATTCTGCAGCCATTCTTTTTCAATTCCTGTAAAATATAGGCTTTCTTGTCCTGTGCTGACATATCGATTCCTCCTCCCCAGCCACAGCAGTCTCCGCCGCCTTTCTGCCAACTTTCCATCCCTCTTTCTTCCAAGTCCCAGAGGCCTTCTATCCTTTCAACCTTTTATCCTTTCAGCCTTCTATCTTCACAACTTCAAACCCTTCCCCTGCCACGGCGCTGCGGATTGCCTCCCTGGAAACTTCTCTGTCGTAGGAAACAACCGCCCGTTTTTTCTTCCAGTCAACCTCTGCAGAGGCACCGTCAAT
>CAYWRB010000187.1:0-5881 GCA_964460025.1 uncultured Hungatella sp. | reverse complement strand
ATATACTCTGGATCCCGTATAAGCGGTTTATTCTTGCTTCCGATATCGCCGGAAAAGACAATCTTCTTCGTCACATCCTCCTCCGTACACCACACCTCGATGGAAGCGGAACCCAGCAGATGCCCGGCATTGGTAAAGCGGATGGTAATATCATCGTTTAACACGGTCTTCTCGTCGTACTCGTAAACCTCCAGATGCTCAAGAGCTCCTGCGGCATCATTCACCGTGTAAAGAGGCGGAACCTCCGGAAGGCCTGCTCTTCTGGCCTTTCGATTCTTCCACTCCGCCTCCATCTCCTGAATGTGGGCACTGTCCTTCAGCATGATCCTGCACAGGTCGCCGGTGGCTATGGTGGTGACGATACTCCCCCGAAATCCCCTGGCATAAATCAGAGGGATCAGCCCTGCATGGTCGATATGGGCATGAGTCAGCAGAACATAATCGATCTCTCCGCAGCTTACGGGCAGTTCCGCATTTTCATACACATTCAGTCCCTGTTCCATACCACAGTCAACCAACAGCTTGGTCCCTCCGCATTCCAGATAATGACAGCTGCCTGTTACCTCATGATCCGCCCCAATAAACATTAGCTTCATAGATGGTACCTCCTTCTTTTTTTCCCCATATAAATTTGTATTTTACAGCCCTCCCGGCCTTGATAGAAAGGCCGGTTTTACACCGCTCATCACTATAAGGGTATTGTAACATAAATCAGATAATAATACAAATCATACCGCCATTACTGTCATTAATGATTTTCTGAAGGGTATCCTGCAGCTTCAGCTGGCAGTCCTCCGTCACCTGGGAGACCTTGGCCTGGATTCCGTCCTCCACAATCTGCTGGATGGATTTTCCGAAAATGTTGGTGTTCCAGATTCCGTCCTCACTTTCCTTTGCATTCTGTTTTATGTAGGTGATCAGATCCTCCGCCTGCTGCTGGCTTCCCACAATAGGCGCAATCTCCGTCTCGATATGGGCCTTAATCATGTTGATGGAGGGGGCCTCCGCTTTCATCTTCACCCCGTATTTGTTGCCGTGTTTGATAACCTGAGGTTCATCTAAGATAACCTCCGAACGCTCCGGAGTCACCACCCCGTATCCCCGCAGCCGCACCTGGCTGATGGCATTCTGCACCTTCTCATACTCCTGCTTCATCTTAGCCAGACTGCTTAAGGTCTGCATCAGCTGGTACTCTCCCTCGATGGGAAGGCCCACGTAATCGCTTAGGATCTGATAGTAGTAACTGTCATTCACATCCACATTGATGGAAACCGTGCCGTCAGACAGGTCCATTCTGTCTGTTTTCAGCCCCCGTATGGTATCCGTCGTGATATCCAGAAGACTTTCCGTAATGTCTTTCATCTGGGTCACCTTCCCCAGAAGTTCTCTTACGGTCTCGATCACCCCTGCCTTCAGCCAGTGGTCCGCCGACAGAATCTCCAGCCATTTGGGTATGAAAAAATTCAGCTGAGTCACAGGAAATTCCTTCAAAATACGTTCCAGGATCTTGAAAATGTCCTCCTTCTTCAGCTGTTCGCAGTTGACCGGAAGCACGGTCACATCATACTTTTTCTCCATCTCCTCCGCCAGCCGTCCCGTCTCCTCCGAATAGGGCCTGGTGGAATTAAGAAGCACCAGAAACGGCTTTCCTATGGCCTTCAGCTCCTCCACCGTCTTCTCCTCCGCAGGTATGTACGCCTCCCTCTTTAAATCGCCGATGGTCCCGTCTGTGGTCACCACAACGCCGATGGTGGAATGATCCGTAATCACCTTCCTGGTTCCGATCTCCGCCGCCTTGGTAAAGGGAATCTGATACTCATACCAGGGCGTCTTTACCAGCCGCTCCTGCTGATTCTCAATGTGGCCTGCAGCCCCGTCCACCATAAATCCCACACAGTCAATGAGCCGCACCTTGGCCTCAATGCTGTCGTCCAGTTTCAGCTTGGCAGCCTCCTTGGGAATGAACTTAGGCTCCGTGGTCATAATGGTCTTCCCACCGGAGCTTTGAGGCAGCTCATCCCTGGTCTGATTCCTTACATGCTCGTCTTCCATGGCCGGAAGTACCAGAAGCTCCATGAAACGTTTGATAAACGTGGATTTCCCGGTGCGCACCGGTCCCACCACTCCCAGATAGATCTCTCCTCCGGTTCTGGCTTTTATGTCCTTATATACGGAAAACTGTTCCATAAAAATACCCCCTTGCTATGCTGATTAAGTATATGCAGGAAGGTATTTGAAATATACTTGATTTTCAAAACTGTTACTCAAAACCAACAGCTTGGAGGTGATAAGATGCATATCACCTGCACCGTCTACTCGCTAAGGTATGCCTTCTTCACCGAATCATCATTCATCAGTTCCTTGGCATCGCCGCTTAAGACAATGGTTCCCGTCTCCAAAACATAGGCCTTATCCGCAATGGACAATGCCTTCTTGGCATTCTGCTCCACCAAAAGAACGGTGGTGCCGGACTTATTGATCTCCTGAATAATCTCAAAAATCTCGTTGACATAGATGGGAGAAAGTCCCATGGAGGGCTCATCCATAACGATCAGCTTTGGATGGGACATAAGGGCTCTGCCCATAGCCAGCATCTGCTGCTCGCCGCCGCTTAAGGTTCCGGCCAGCTGGTTCTTCCTCTCCTCCAGCCTTGGAAAACGCTGGTAGATGGTCTTTAAGGTCTCCTCCAGTTCCGCCTTATCTTTCCTGGTGTAGGCCCCCATCTTCAGATTCTGAAGTACGGTCATCTCGGCAAATACCCGCCGTCCTTCCGGCACATGGGCAATTCCCATGGCTACCAGTTTGTATCCCGGAATCCTGGTGATCTCCTTACCCTCGTAAAAAATCTTTCCCGCCTTAGCCGGAATCAGCCCGGTAATGGTCTGAAGGGTCGTAGTCTTCCCGGCTCCGTTGGCACCGATAAGAGCGATGATCTCACCCTCATTCACTTCAAAAGAGATTCCCTTAATGGCCTGGATCACACCATAGTACACTTCCAGATCCTTTACTTCCAGTATTGCCATAATGTCCTCTCCTCCTACTCTCCAAGATATGCCGTGATCACACGCTTATCATTCAGCACTTCCGATGTGTCTCCCTGAGTCAAAACCTGACCAAAATTCAATACGGTCAGCTTCTCGCAGATACCGGAAACCAATTTCATGTCATGCTCGATCAGCAATATGGTCATATCAAATTTATCTCTGACAAACCGGATGGTCTCCATCAGCTCCCCTGTCTCATTGGGGTTCATTCCTGCCGCCGGCTCGTCTAACAGAAGAAGCTTGGGGTCCGTGGCAAGAGCCCTGGCTATCTCCAGCTTTCTCTGCTTGCCGTAAGGCAGGTTGGAGGCCTTGTAGTCACATTCTTTATCCAGGTCAAACACCTTCAAAAGCTCCATTGCCTTGGCATTCATCTCTTTTTCCACCTTAAAATACCTGGGCAGACGGAAGATTCCTTCTACAGTAGAATAGGGATGATGATTGTGGAGCCCTGCTTTCACATTGTCAAGAACGCTCAGTTCCTTAAACAGACGAATATTCTGAAATGTCCTGGCGATTCCATCCTGATTGATCTCGATTGTCTTTTTCCCGGTAATGTTGACCCCGTCCAAATGGATGGAGCCATTATCCGGTTTGTACACGCCTGTCAGCAGGTTGAACACCGTGGTCTTGCCCGCGCCGTTGGGTCCGATAAGGCCGTACAGCTGTCCCTTCTCAATGGTTATGTTAAAATTATCCACTGCCTTCAGACCACCGAAGGAAATGCCAAGATTTTTTACTTCCAACATTGCCATTTATGCGGCCTCCTTTGCAGCAGATTTTTTATGTCTGATCTTTTCCAGCAGAACTCCCCGCATCTCAATGGCCTTGGGGCTGGAATTAAACAGCATCATCACAATCAGGACGATGGCATAGATCAGCATACGGTAATCATTAAGTCCTCTCAAAAGCTCCGGAAGCGCCGTCAGCACAATGGCCGCGATCATGGAGCCTCTGATATTGCCCAGTCCGCCCAGCACCACAAATACCAGGATGGTAATGGATTTGTTGTATCCAAAGTTGTTGGAGGTGGCTGCCAGGGTAGAAAGGCTGTGGGCATACATGACGCCTGCCACTCCGGCCAGGGCTGCCGATATGGAAAATGCCATCAATTTATATTTGGTCACATGGATCCCAATGGATTCCGCCGCAATCCGGTTGTCACGGATGGCCATAATGGCGCGGCCTGTTCTGGAATGCATCAGGTTCAACACGACAAACAGCGTAACCAGAAGAAGAATCATCCCGATGGCAAAGGTAGCCGCCCTGGGCGTCCCTGTGATTCCCTGAGCCCCCTTGATAATCACCTCGCCGGTGTCATCAAGCCCCAGAGAAGTGGTATCCTTGATGGAAAAATGAAATCCGGAAGCATCCCTTCCCACATACATGACATTAATCAGGTTCTTGATGATCTCGCCAAAAGCCAGGGTCACAATGGCCAGATAATCTCCTTTCAGCCGCAGAACCGGAATTCCAATAAGGATTCCAAAGATCCCGGCTACAACGGCTCCCAGAATCAGGGCCAGAAAAAACCGAAGGCCTACGCTGGGAATGGCTGCCTCCATACATTTGGTAAAAAATGCTCCTGTGAAAGCGCCTACGCACATGAACCCCGCATGTCCCAGGCTTAACTCCCCCAGAATTCCCACCGTAAGGTTCAATGAGATGGCCAGAATCGCATAGATACACAGGGGAACCAAGAGTCCCCGCAGAAGGCTTGTCATGGTGCCTGTAAGCTCCATCACCCCGACCAGGCCCCACATCAAAAACACGATTCCATAGGTGATCAGATCCTGAATCAGCACTTTATTCTTTTTCATTCTTCTCACCTACACTTTCTCATTGATCTTCTTGCCCAGAATTCCTGTGGGACGGACCAACAGCACCACAATCAGCACCGCAAATACAATGGCGTCCGACAGCTGGGAAGAAATATATGCTTTTGAAAGATTCTCTATAATACCAAGGATAATTCCGCCGATCAGCGCTCCCGGAATGGAGCCGATCCCTCCAAACACTGCTGCCACGAAGGCTTTGATTCCCGGCATGGAACCGGTATAAGGCGTCAGAGACGGATAGGTGGAACACAAAAGAGCACCTGCAACAGCCGCCAGAGCGGAACCGATGGCAAAGGTGATGGCAATGGTGCTGTTTACATTGATTCCCATGAGGGTAGCCGCTCCCTTATCCTCCGACACTGCCAGCATGGCCTGACCGATTTTCGTCTTTCTGATGAAGGTGGTCAAAGCCACCATGATAATGATACAGGTCACAATGGTCACAATGGTTACTCCTGATATGGACAGCTGTCCGCCGGCCAGCTTCAGGCTGGGAACATTTACCACCGAAGTAAACTGTCTGGCGTTGGAGCCAAATACCAAAAGCGCAATATTCTGCAGAAGATAACTTACACCGATGGCCGTAATCAAAACAGCCAAAGAGGAGGCCCCCCGAAGAGGACGATAGGCAATGGTCTCAATGACTACACCCAGGACCGTACACACTACCACTCCGATTAAAATACCGATAAGCGGCGGCAGTCCCATGGTACTGACCGCGGTAAAGATTGCAAAGCCGCCTACCATGATAATGTCTCCATGGGCAAAGTTCAACATCCTGGCAATTCCGTATACCATGGTATATCCCAAGGCGATAATCGCGTAGATGCTGCCCAGGCTGATACCATTAATTAAATAAGACAGAAAACTCATATTCCCTACCCCTCTTTTTCAAAACAATATTATGTCGAATTATACACGGATTTCTCCGCGCTTTGCGCTCACGAAATCCTAAAACACCTCAAATCCGCTCATTTTTCTACGAAAAATGGCTACTTTTCG
>CAYWRB010000186.1:3872-5890 GCA_964460025.1 uncultured Hungatella sp. | reverse complement strand
GCACGGAGACCAGGCAGGGCCTTGACATTATGAACGAGGAATTTACCACTTTTGGATCGGCAACGGTGCTGGTCAGCAATATTACCTATGAAAAGGCGTTGGCATTGGCCCGTGAGATAGAGGAAATACCGGGAATTTCAGCGGTGTCCTTTTATGATGAGGAGGACAGCAGCTATGAAAATGATGAAATTTCTGATTACTATAAAGATGCCAGTGCGCTTTTTACCATTACCTTTGAGGAAGAGGAGGACACGGAAACTTCCCAGACAGCCATGGCACGAATCAGAGAAAGCCTGGACGGATACGTATCTTATGTGTACACTACGGTGGACAAAGACGATGCAGCTGATTTAAAAAATGATATGCGTGTCATTGTAGTGATCGTACTGCTTATCATTATTTCAGTGCTTTTATTTACATCAAAAACTTATATGGAAATTGTGATTTTCCTGATGGTTTTTGGTGTGGCAGCCCTTTTGAATATGGGAACCAACTACTGGTTTGGAAGCATCTCCTTTGTCACTAATGCGGTAGGAGCGGTGCTTCAGCTGGCTCTTGCTATTGACTATGCGATTATTTGTTCCACCGGTTTATGGAAGAGCGAGAGACGAAAGAGACTATGGAGGCTATTATTGTGGCCTTAAGCAAGGCAATTCCTGAGATTTCCTCCAGCAGTCTGACAACCGTGTCCGGCATGGTCGCTTTGATGTTTATGCAGTTTGGAATCGGCATGGATCTGGGACGCGTTCTGACAAAAGCTATTATCATCAGTCTGTTGACTGTGTTCATGTTTATGCCGGCGTTGATTGTCATGTTTTCCAAAGCCATCGACAAAACAGGCCACCGCAATTTTGTGCCTACTATCAATCTGTGGGGAAAGATTGTGGTAAAGCTAAGGTTTGTTACGATTCCTGTGTTTCTGCTGATAGTAGGAGCCAGTGCTTACTATTCCAGAAGATGTCCTTACATATATGATTACAATTCCATCGAATCCAGCAAGAAGAATGAATTCCTGGCATCGAAGGCACGGATTGAAGAGACCTTTGAGGTGACCAACACCATGGCCATCGTAGTTCCCAGAGGAGATTATGAGAAGGAAGGAAAGATACTGAAACGTCTGGAACATGTGGAGGCAGTGGATACGGCCTTGGGCCTGGCCAATGTGGAAGTAACAGATGATGGAAAATATATTCTGGTAGATAAATTAAACCCGCGGGAATTCTCGGAGGTAGCTGAGGTGGACCTGGATCTGGTGCGGGCTTTGTACCAGTTCTATGCAGTTGACAAGGAGCAGTACAGCGCTTTTATGAAGAATCTGGATGACTATCAGATTTCCATTATCGACATGGTAGATTTTATCTATGAGCAGAAGGAAAAAGGCGGCATTGAGTTTGACGAGGAGTTGTCGGAGGAGATTGACGATCTTCACAAAGCTGTCTGCGATGCAAGAGAGCAGCTGGAGGGAGAGGGCTATGATCGTCTGGTATTTACCTTAAAAGGCCCGGTAGAAGGCGCCGAAACATTTCAGACGGTTGACCAGATTCGAAATATTGCGCTGGAATATTATGAAGAGGTTTACGTAGTAGGAGACGCTACCAGCAACTACGATTTAAGCAGTTCTTTCGAACGCGACAATGTGATTATCAGCGTGCTGACGGCATTGTTCGTAGGGATTATCCTGCTGTTTACGTTCCAGTCTGCCGGATTGCCGTTTTTGCTGGTGCTGACCATTCAGGGAAGCATCTGGATTAATTTCTCCATGCCCTACCTGACAGATACTACTATGTATTTCTTAAGCTATCTGGTAGTCAGTTCCATCCAGATGGGCGCAACCATTGACTATGCAATCGTAATCACCAGCCGGTATCTGGATCTGCGTAAATCTATGCCAGACAGGAAAAAGGCAGTAGTGGAATCTTTAAATCAGGCATTTCCGACGATAATCACTTCGGGAACCATTCTTACATCCGCCGGATTTGTCATTGGATATTTGACCAACAATGCGGTAATCGCGTCAC
>CAYWRB010000186.1:0-3772 GCA_964460025.1 uncultured Hungatella sp. | reverse complement strand
ACATCCGCCGGATTTGTCATTGGATATTTGACCAACAATGCGGTAATCGCGTCACTGGGAAAGGTTTTGGGACGGGGAACACTGATTTCTATTATTCTGGTTATGACGGTTCTGCCTCAGCTTCTGCTGGTATGTGATAAACTGATTGATAAGACAGAATTAACCAGAGCCATAAAGAGAGAACAGGACAGAGAGGAGGCCCGGACAGCATGAAGAGAACACAAAAAACAAAACGGAATCAGAAGATGGCGGTTATGCTGGCGGCAGCTTTTCTTCTGGCACAGATAGAAAGCAGTATGGTATGCCTCATGGACGCCCTGGCAGCGCCTGAAGGTACACAAGCCCAGACAGAAGAGAAGGCTGTGGAGACGGCTTCTGTCCAGGAGACAATTTATATCAATACGTTGGAGGAACTGGCAGCGTTCAGCCGGAACTGTGTTTCTGAAAGCTATTCAGCCGGAAAAGTATTTATTTTGGGACAGGATATGGATCTGCAAGGAGCTGACTTTGATCCCATTCCGGTGTTTGCCGGAACCTTTGATGGGAATCATCATTCAATCATCGGATTATCCGTTACGAAAGCAGGTTCTGACCTGGGGCTGTTCCGATCTATAGAAGATGGAGCCGCAGTAAAAAATCTTACCGTGTATGGAACCGTTTCTCCGAAAGGAAGCAGTGTCAATATCGGAGGAATCGCCGGGGTTAACAGAGGAGTCATTGAAAACTGTACATTTTCCGGTGAGGTCATGGCCCAGGAGGCATTGGGCGGAATCGTCGGATTTAATGAAAAGACAGGAATCATTGACGGCTGTACCAATCAGGGCCAGATCACAGGCAACTTAAAGACAGGCGGCATTACGGGAAACAATGAAGGCACAATACAAAATTGCAGCAACCAGGGCGATGTAAATGCCACGGATCAGGGGGTGGAGATAGAATCCCAGGATTCCTTCTCCATGGGAAATATTGATCTGGAAGAACACATCCGGGTGGAAAAAGTAAACGATGCCGGCGGAATCGCAGGTTATTCCCAGGGAAGAATCGCAGGCTGCCAAAACCAGGGAACCATAGGATATCCCCATATGGGATACAACATAGGCGGAATTGCAGGGCGCCAAAGCGGAATCATCGAGCAATGTCAAAACCATGGAAAGATTCGCGGAAGAAAAGATGCCGGCGGAATTGTAGGACAGTTTGAGCCATATGTAGAGATCTCCTATGATCAGGACACATTAGGGCAGTTGGAGGATGAGCTGGACCAGTTATCCGATATGGGAGACAATTTATCCAGACTGCTTGAACAGACGGGAGACACAACCTCCGGCAACCTGGATCAGGTGGACAGGAGAATGGACCGGGTAAAAGATATCGGTGAATTTTACAAGGATGTGTTCAGGCAGGACAATGATGAACTGAACAGGAGTATCGACTCATCCGTGGAAGACATTCAGTATCAGCTGGACAGAATAAGCTTTGATTTAACTGACCGGGAAACAGAGAGACAGTATCAACAGGCCCAGGAAAACATCCGTAAGATCAAAGAACTGTCCAAAGAACTGGATCAGAAATATCCTGGCAGTCCTACGGATTTAGGAGCACTGAAAAATTGGCTGCAGGACCGGTATAACAAGGTGTCTCAGATGTACCAGTGTGCAGTGGATTTATCCGGGAATCTGGTTTATCTGGCCGCCCATGTTCCGGAAAATGCGGTGAATGAAATAGAAGACCTGGGTTACAGGCTGGAACAGGTTCAGATGGAGGCAAGCGTTTTAGCCGATGTTCTTCAGGGCAACAGAGATACCATTCGAAAAGATTTGGAAGATATGGATGATGAGATGACCGATGAATTGGATCTGCTGTCCGGCAATATGGACACTCTCACAGACGATTTAAAAAACAGCCGTCTTCAGATCCGTGACCAGAAAAATCAGATCCAGGATCAAATCGACCGTATGAGGACTACCATATCAGACGGTATAGACCGCAGCAAAGAAGAAAAAGACTTATTTGAGGATATATCGGACTCTGACGAAGAGATTGATGAGGGAACGATTTTTGCCTGTGAAAACCAGGGAGAAATTTTGGCTGATTATCAATCAGGCGGAATCGTAGGAATCATCGGCCTGGAGGTAAGTCTGGATCCGGAGCAGGATCTGGAGGCGGAGGAAGAGAAGACCCTCAATTCTGTGAGAAATGCGAAGGCCCAGGTAAAAGGCTGTATTAACAGAGGAGATATTCAGGTAAAAAATGATTATGCTGGCGGTATTGCCGGAAAAGCCAATATGGGAGCACTGATCCAAAACCAGAATTATGGAGATATTTTGGCGGAAGATGGAAGCTATGCGGGAGGCATCACCGGAAGCAGCAGCTACGTACTGCGGCAGAACTACAGCAAGTGCAGTATTGACGGCAACAATTATACGGGAGGTATTGCAGGATGGGGGAAAGACTTAAAGGAAAACTATGTGATGGTTTCCATAAGGAACATGGACAACGAGTGGATTGGCAGCGTGGCAGGAGATGTGGATTCGGAAGGGATCATAGAGGGAAACTATTATGTAGATGAGGGAATCGGTGCCGTAGACGGTATTACCCGTGAAAGCCAGGCCGCAGGTATTCCCTATGAGGACTTTTGCCGTTTGGAACAGGTTCCGGAAGAATTTAACCAATTGACAGTTACATTTCTTGTAGAAGATCAGGTGATTAAGGTGATTCCCTGTGAATATGGCGGTGCGGTGGCTCAGGCCGATATTCCCAAGGCGCCTCAAAAAGACGGATATTATTATCAGTGGGCGGAAAAAGATTTATCGTGTATCAAGGGAAACGAAAAAGTGCATGCCATTTATAAGGCATGGAATACGACCATCGCCTCGTCCGGCGACAAAATGCCTTTGATGCTTGCAGAATCTAATTTTTATCCGGGAACCACCATGGCTGCCAGAAGAGACGGAGAAGTGCAAGGCATTACGGACAGACTGGCATCGGAAGGGATCCTGATGCCGGAAGGATACAAAATGCAGGGAGGATATGCTTTTGATATTACTCAGCCGGAAGGGGTGGAAGAACCGGAAAACATAACGGTACATGTGTTGGCAGAAGGGATCTCTAAAGACGCTAAGGTCTGCATAGCAGAAAACGGACGTTTTGAGGCTCTGGACAGCAGGTGGGACGGCTCCTATCTGGTATTCCCCGTAAGCGGAATCAATCATGGAACAAATGAATTTTTCATCTTAATACCGGAGAAAGGTATTCTTTTCAAGGCAGTACTTGCAGCCTCAGGAGTAGTCTTGATCCTTTTGCTGGCAGTGTGGGGCATGAGCAGACGCAATAAAAAGAAGAAATCCGCAGGCAGTGAGGAGATCGAAGAAAATGGCGATTTAGAAAAAGCGGAAGATAAGGAAGAAAATAAAAAGGACGAGAAGGAAGAAGAGAGTACGGATCATGTAGAGATGCCGAAAGAGGCGGAAATGGAACAGGTATAAGGACATGGAAGATGAGAGAAAGGATCTGCCTCCGGAGGAAAAAAAGTGGCAGGAGATAGACGAGACAAAACTGACTATGGCGGAACGCTGTGTGTACCACAACAGAAGGCATGCCCTGGAGCTTTTCCGAAACGGCAGTTCGTCAAAGGAAATATTTCGGATAACCGGAATCAGTCATGCGGCAATGATGCGTCTTTGGAAACGCTGCTGTTCCAGAAATCCGGAGACAGGAGACAACTATGGTTACGAGGGGCTTATTCCAAGATCCAAAATAAAGAAATTTATTCGCT